>DCGS01000072.1:0-14451 GCA_002314645.1 Ruminococcaceae bacterium UBA1772 | reverse complement strand
TTTATAATGCCCTCTTTTAAAACCTTTGTGAAGATACCTTCACGTGGCATTACACAGTCTCCGACTTGCTTTCTTATGGCACAGTCAGCATGACACTCCTTGCCTATTTGTGTTACCTCAAGAAGTGTTTCTCCAATTTGGAGCTTTGTTCCAATTGGAAGTTCATAAAGACAAATACCACTTGTAAGAATATTCTCTGCAAACGCACCTATTGGAATATTTGGAAACTTCTCACGCATTTTCTCAACACTTTCATCGGCAAGAAGACTAACCTGCCTGTGCCAGTTACCAGCGTGTGCGTCGCCCACTATTCCGTGATCCATTTTAAGCTCTATTTCAGGAACCTCGTGTTTTACTGTTCCCTTCTGTTCACTAATGCATACTGCTAAAACCTTTGCCATCTTTACGCCTCTTAACAACTAATTATTCGTCTGTATTAGCAAGGTGTGAGCCGTCGTCAACGTATTCATTTCTTTCTCTATCAAAAGAAACGTGAACCTTATGCTGTCTTACGAATTCGCGTTCGCTCTTTTCTTTTTCAACGTATTCTCCATCCCATCCGTGGAGAAAGAAGTTAATGCATCCATCAAAAACTTCAGCTGAACAAGCACTGAATGAGAAGAGCATGATGATTGTTAACATGATTGCAATGATTTTCTTTCGAGCCGTTTTCATGGTTATATCCCCCAATATTTTATCCGTTATTCATTGGCACGCCCGACCGGAGTTGAACCGGTGACCTTCAGAGTCGGAGTCTAACGCTCTATCCAGCTGAGCTACGGGCGCAAATTATGAATATTTCAAACCAACAAAAAATATTATATATAACGAAAGGGGAAAAATCAATGAGAAACGACAATCAACAAAAACCAAAGGGCGAAGGCATAAGCCTTAGCCAGGAAGAAATAAATGAACTTATGAACGTAATTAGTAATAAAGAAAAAATGTCAAAGCTACTAAACTCCAAGGAAGCAAAGGAAATAATTTCCAAGCTGGGTGGCAATAAAAATGGATGATCTTACAAGCATTATAGGTAGCCTTTCAGAGGACGATATAGGAAAGTTAAAAGGTCTTGCAAACGACCTTTTGGGTAACAATTCAGAGCCTGAGCCACAAGAAAACAGGAACAAAGAAACTGAGTTCTCTTTAGATCCAAATGTTTTAAGTCGTGTAGCAAAAATTATGTCCACACTTAATAGAGCAAATGAAAACGACGACAGAACTCAGTTTCTGTCATCACTAAAGCCTCTTCTTTCTGAGAAAAGACAGAAAAAAGCCGACGAGGCAATGAAAATGATGCATCTATTTGACGTCCTCCCTCTTTTAAAAGAGAGCGGAATATTCTGAGGTGAAAAGATTTGGCCAAATCATTCTCTTATGGTAATTTTCAAAGCATGCAAGAAGATGCAATTAATCGTGTACTTGAAATGCAAAGGCAGTCAAGAGAAATAACTGAAGAAAAAAAGGAAGAACCAGAAGAGTGTTTAGATGAAAAAGAAGTTATACAAACAAAAAAAGAAGAGGCAAAACCAAAGGTTAAGCCTCCTTTATATAATAATGGTATAAATAATCAGCAGGATAACCTGTCTGATGAAACACTTTTAATTGCACTTCTAATTCTTCTAATTAATGAAAAAACTGAAACCGCACTAATACTTGCAATTATTTATATACTACTATAAAAAAAGGGCTCAGGATTAACCTGAGCCCTTAAGTTTATTTATTAGTCCTCTGTGTGCTTCTTACGAGCTACAACGAAAGCTGCTGCTGAAAGAACTGAAAGAGAAGCTACTGCTGCAATACCTGCATCAGATGTGTTTGCAATTTCAAAGTTGTCCTTGTCAGAAGGATCTGCTGGAGCTGTAGGAGTCATGTCACCAAGAGGTGTGTCGTCTGAAATGATTGTGTCTTCAATGATACCAACATCTTCAAGAACTTCATCAATTACAGGCTTAACTGAAGGATCAATTTCACTTGGAGTCTTGTCTGTAGGATCCTTAGGATCTGTTGTTCCTGGGATTGTGTCTGGCTTTGTACCACCGTTAATCCAGTCGAAGATGTCCTTAATCTTATCAATGATTGGGCAACCATGGCCGCCATCAATGTTTGGAAGTTCACCAATGATTCCGCCACAACCTGGAAGTGTAATTACACCGTGGATAAGGTCAATGATTACATCAATCTTAGGAAGAGTGCAGTCACAACCAAGCTTATCAAGGATACCCTTAATGAGGTCAACGTCAATCTTACCAATGATTGAACCATCTGGAAGAGTAATAACACCAGTAATCATATCAATTACACAACCAATGTTGCCAAGGTCAATGTCACCAATGCCACAACCTGGAAGTGTGATTGTTCCGCCAAGAACACCCTTAAGGATGTCAACAAGGAGACCAAGATCAATCTTACCACAGTCAATGTCACAACCTGGAAGCTTAATACCACCAGTTAAGAAACCAAGGATGTTATCCCAGTCAATGTCACCGATTGCACCAATGCCATCAAGGATGATTCCAATGTCAGGAAGGTGACCAATGATTGTTCCATCTGGAAGCTTAATTACGCCCTTAATAAGGTCAATGATGATGTCAAGGCAATCAGCCTTAAGATCTATATCCTTACCAAGTCCCTTGAGGATGAGCTTGAGAGCTTCAATGTCAACCTTACCAAGGATCTTACCAGCTAAACCTGCTGTCTTAATTGTACCCTTTGCAAGGTCAATTACAGCGTGGATTGCTGACTTATCAATCTTAACATTGCTCTTAATGAGGAGCTTTAAGAGGTCGCCTGCATCAAGACCACCGAAGAGTTCGCCAATGCCGTCAGTAATGATGCCACCGCCGAAGTCTGTTTTCCAGTGCATGTAGTCTACAATCCAAGAGATCTTCTGCTTAATTGTACCTGGTACCATGAGAATACCAAGAAGAATTGCTGTGTCTGGAACAAGATCTGGAACAATTACTCTACCTGAAACAAGGTCAACGATAGCAGCAATTGTACCTGTTGTACCAACTGCAGCACCTGCTGCTGCAAGAATCTTTGCAAGTGTATCAACATCAAGCTTACCAATGATTGAACCATTTGGAAGGCAGATGTTACCTGTACCAATGCTGATGATTGCATCAAGGCAATTGTCTCCAATGTCAATGCAACCCTTGTCGCCCTTAATAGCGCCTACGAGCTTGTCGATGTCAATTCCACCAAGAATGCCAGAGCCGTTTGGAAGTTTGATTGCACCGTCGCCGAAGTCAATTCCGCCGATACCGTTTACAATGTTACCAATTACGCCATCTGTAATTCCATCTGTAACCTTGTCGATTACATTCTGAGTAGCATCTGCAGCATTATCAATTGTCTTATCAATTGAAGAACCGTCTACAGCTGATGAAGACTTACCACCGAAGATTTCAAGTGGAATGAGGTCTACGAATGCCTGACAACCAGCTGGTGTGAAGTGAGCACCGTCGATTGTGTATGCTGGAACAAGAGCAGCTGGATCAGCTGGGTTTCTAAGAGCGTCAATGTTAAGTGTGTAGTCAGCTGGACAATCAGCACTTCTTACCCACTTGTTAATTGTATTGAACTCGTCTTCAAGTTCCTGTGTATATTCAATATCATCTTTACCGAGGAGGTTTCTTGTGTAACCCTTGAAAGCAGATCTTTCAACGAGGATTACTGTCTTGCCAGCCTTGTGAGCTGCGTTAATCATTGTCTTGTATCCGTTGATGATTGCATCTACGTCTACACCCTCTGGATAGAGGTCAACCTTTGACTGGCAGTGTGGATGAAGAATGTCGTTAGCACCAATCTTAATGAAGATGTACTTAACGCCTGGCTGGCTAATTGCATCAGCATAGAATCTTGAAAGACCACTCTTACCAAGGATGTTACCAGCAATACCCTGGCCATCACGAAGGATTTCGTTACCCTTAATAGCCTGCTGAAGAACACCAATGTTTGTAATACCATTAGCCTGAAGCTTCTTAGCAAGAAGAACTGGGATTGTGTTTGTAAGAGTTGAGTCACCGAAGAATACTGCTGAGCAAGCATTCTTATCTGTTGTATAAACATCAATGTTTGAAAGTACTGGAAGAATTTCATAAGCACCTACTGAGAGGTCTTCAAGAGCAAGGTCAATTGAAGCTGGTGTTACATAAGCTTCTGTGTTGTTACCAACTGAAGCGTAGCAGTGACCACCAATGAGACCTACTGTTGTGAACTTAGAAATGCTTGGGAAGTACATTGAAACAACAATGTCATCAAGTGCTTTAACTGAAAGTTTGATTGGGTCAGTCTGTACTGTCTGACCAGCTGGGATTGAGAAGCTTGTCTTACCACCTACAGTAACCTTAACCATTGTGTTAAGATCAACTGCACGAGCCATGCTCTTGTTACCAATAGCAACTGTAACTTCACCAATTGCAAGTGGTGTTGTACCGTACTGGTTTGAAAGTGTAAGACGGATTGTGTCACCAGCAATAGAAGATGTTACTCTGTTTCTTGCTGTGAGCTTCTGAGCTACAACTGAAACGTCGTTGTTGAGAAGAGTAACAGCAGCCTTAACCATTGAAGTACTCCATGTACCTACCCAACCGTCTTTGTTTGTAGCAACATCAGCTGGAGCTGTTGCAACACCGTTTGAAGAATCCTTAGCTGATGTGTCAACAAGGTTCTTAATACCAGCAACGATTGTTTCAACTGTTGAGCCAAAGTCTGTTGAACCGACAAGGTTAAGACTGTCAGCAATTGTTTCAGCAATTGAACCAAGTGCGTCTGAATCGTTAACTTCTGAACCTGCAATTGAAGCAACAACATCCTTAAGTGTGTCTTCATCAATTGCGCCAGCATTACCTGCTGCTGAAGTAATAACTTCTACGAAATCTGAAGGAGAAACCTTTTCTCCACCAGCAACAAGATCAGTAATTGCATTTGAAATGCTTTCTGAATCAAGTCCTGCGTTAGAGAGATCCTTGAGTGAACCAATTACATCGTCAAGGTCTGCTCCACCAAGGATGTCAGATACATCCTTTGCTGAAAGATCTTCTTTGTCTCCTACAACGCTCTTAATAGCGTCGTAGCCGTCGTTTTGGATTTTCATAAGATCTACAACTGTGTTTACGTTGCTAACAACTCTAGAAACAGTTGACTGAGCTGTTGTGCTGATTGCAAATGTGCTAATTGCAATTGCAAGTACAAGAACAACTGCTAAGATCTTCTTGAAATGCTTCTTCATGAAACGTCCTCCTAAAAAGTTATATATTAAAATTACGTGAGTTATAATAATATAGAATTGTGAACAAATTATGAACAAATTAACAGATTTGTTAATTTTGGCGGTTTGTACTGTTTATACTTAGAATGATAACTTCGTTTGTGCAATATGTACACGTTTTATAGAAATAATATAAATATAAGGAATTTCACCGACAAAAAACGCCACTCAAGCAGTAATTTCACATTACTTTTTGAGCGGCATTTTATGAATTCTGAGTTAAAACATGTTCACAATTAGGTCATAAACGTTTACAAAATATTTAAAAATTCCAATATCCAGCACTCGTTCTTTTAGCTCTCTTCTTTCCACTTTGGCAGGAAAATACACTAAAACACGACGTTTGTTGTCCGAAAATCTAATATGAATTAGTTTGGAAAAAGAAGAAGTGTTGCCCCTTGCAACAGCGGAATCCACCAAACTTTTCAGGTCAGCAGTTCCTGTGCTTTGGAGTGGCTTCAGTCCATAAGCGGAGTAATTTTCCCCACTGCTAATTTCATTTTGAAGCTTTGCAAGCACGGAAGAATAATCATTAAGTGCGGATGCAGATGGGAAGATCATTAAGGACAAAGGTGATGTAACATGGCCTGTTACCACAATGCCTGTCTTTGAATCCTTAAAGCAACAGCTTCCAGAAGTATGAGATGGAGTGTGGATAATTTTAACGGTGCGTCCGCCTAAATCAAACTCTGTCTTGTCCTTTTCTAAGGCTGCAAACTCCGCTTTCTTGTCTACATATGCATTTTCTTCTATATTGAAAATCTTTTTAAGTGGGAACAAATTATATATGTATTTATTAATATTTATTTTATTAATATACTTTATATATTTTAATTCATTCTTATGTATATATACCTTATTAAATTCACCCACTCCACCAGAAACAAATGGATGGCTATGGGTCAAAACAACGGTCAAAGGCTTTTTACTTATTTCCTCTACTGTCTTTTTAAGACCTGACAAACCAAACCCTGTATCTATAAGGAGCGATTCATCTGTTCCTACAAATAAATACGCATTAGAAATATAGGTTTCGGAGATCATATAGGCTCCATCGCCTATTTCTTTCACCTTAAATGGTGCAAAATATTTATTTTGGAATTGTTCAGAGGACACATACTTCTTTAAAAGATTTAAACTGAACTCAAGTACTGGGTGCTTTTTTTCCCAAAACTTTGGCTCGTTTTTCTTTTGGAGCTTTTGCTCTTTTATCTGTTCTCTTCTTTTAAGCTCCTTTTGGAGTAAATCGTTTTCCATAAATCCACCTATTAATCTGGATATCCAATAATACGTCTATAGTTATTTCTATATTCGCCGCTGATGATATTCTTCCACCAGTCCTGATTATTTAAAAACCATTCTACTGTCTGTTCAATACCATCATCAAAGTTTACAAGAGGTGTCCATCCAAGTTCTTTTTCAATCTTAGAGGCATCTATTGCATAACGTCTGTCATGACCTGGTCTGTCTGTTACGAACTCAATGAGATCCTCACTCTTTCCAAGAGTTTTAAGCACACGCTTTACAACCTCAAGGTTTGTTCTTTCGTTATGTCCACCTATGTTGTAGATTTCACCTATTTTACCGTTATGGATAATCATGTCTATGGCACGGCAATGATCTTCTACATAGAGCCAGTCACGAACGTTTTCACCTGTTCCATATACAGGCACCTTCTTATCCTCCATTGCATTTGCAATCATTAAAGGAATAAGCTTCTCTGGGAAATGATATGGTCCATAGTTGTTTGAACAACGTGAAATAGTTGTTGGAGTACCATATGTTCTGTTGTAGGCCATTACAAGAAGGTCAGCTGATGCCTTACTTGATGAATATGGACTACTTGTGTGAATTGGTGTTTCTTCAGTGAAGAATAGGTCAGGTCTATCAAGAGGTAGATCGCCATATACTTCGTCTGTAGAAACCTGATGGTATCTTGAAATACCAAACTTATTGAAAGCATCAAGTAAAACTGATGTTCCAATAATGTTGGTTTTTAAAAATACCTCTGGAGTATCTATAGAGCGGTCAACGTGAGACTCTGCAGCAAAGTTCACTACTATATCAAACTGCTCCTGGTCAAAAAGTCTGTAGACCATTGACCTATCAGTTATGTCGCCTTTAATAAATTTAAAGTTTGGATTGTTTTCTACTATGAGTGGCTCTAAAGTTGCAAGATTTCCAGCATACGTTAAATTGTCAAGACATACTATCTGTACATCGTCATGGTTTTTAAGCATATAGTAAATAAAGTTACTACCTATAAAGCCTGCGCCACCAGTTACAAGGATTTTTTCCATGTAGCAATCCTCCTTTTAGAATGATTTGTCTATTGGCATTGTTGCCATTGCATTAAGGGTTAGGTCCGCACGCGAACCTGCCATGTATTCGTAGTAGCCTTGGGCTCCAACCATTGCAGCATTGTCGCCACAAAGGTTAAGTGGTGGCATGTAAAGGTCCCAACCTTGACACTTGCAAACTTCCTCAAATCTTGCTCTTAAGACTGAGTTTGCAGAGACGCCACCCGCAAGAACAATCTTGTTGTATCCAAAGTCTTTTGCGGCACGTTCTGTGTTGTCTACCAGGCAGTCACATACAGCGGAAATTACTGATGCACCCATGTCCTTAACACTTATTTCTTCGCCTTTTTGTTCAGCGTTATGTACTGTATTTATTACAAAGGTTTTAAGTCCTGAGAAGCTGAAGTCATATGGTGCGTCAGCAACTCTTGGATGTGGCATTTTGTATGCCTTTGGATTTCCATCCTTTGCTTCACGGTCAAGGTTTAAGCCACCAGGATATGGAAGGCCTAAGGTTCTTGCCGATTTATCCATTGCCTCACCTGCAGCATCGTCACGGGTTCTGCCAACTATACTGTACTCAGTGTAGCTTTTAACCTCAATTATGTGAGTGTGTCCGCCGGACACAACGAGTGCCATAAATGGAGGTTCAAGCGTGCTGTGTGCAATGTAGTTTGCAGCAATGTGCGAACGAAGGTGGTGAACTGGCACCAGAGGCTTATTATACTTCAAACTAAGCCCCTTTGCAAAGTTCACACCTACAAGTAGAGCGCCTATAAGACCAGGTGCTGCAGTAACGGCAATGGCATCAATGTCATCCATTGTAAGGCCTGCGTCCTTCAGTGCCTGTTCTGTTATTTGTGAAATTGCTTCTGTGTGTCTACGAGATGCAATTTCAGGTACAACTCCACCGTATAGTTTGTGTTCATCAACCTGCGATGCAATTACTGAAGACAGAACAACACGACCATCTTCTACAATGGATGTTGCAGTCTCATCACATGAACTTTCTATTGCAAGAATTTTCAAAATCTTTCCCGCTTTCTAAACTTTAAAATCTTTTTGTCATAATAAGGGCATCCTCTTCTGGATCTCTATAAAACTTTGGACGAATTCCATCTGTTTCAAAGCCACAGCTTCTATAAAGAGAAACAGCTGGATTGTTTGAAAGTCTTACTTCCAATGAAAGGAAAGATGCACCATTGCTTTTGGAATTCTCAAGAGCCTCTATAACGAGTGCTCTTCCAATTCCTCTTCCCCTTGCACTTTCAGTTACAGCAACGTTTGTAACATATGCCTCATCAGCAACAATGTATGTGCCAATATATCCGAGTACTGTGTCACCCTCTACTGCTGTAAAGAAATATGCTGAAGGATTATTTAAATATTCTTCCAGTGAGTCCTTTGACCAAGGATGTGCAAAGCACTCCTTTTCAAGTTCAAATACGGACTCTATTTGAAAGAAGTTCATACTTTTAATTTTTACGTTTTCCATATTAGCCTTTTGCCTCATACCAAGTCTTGCCAATGTGTGCGTCTGAAAGAAGCTTAACCTTTAATGCGCATGCATTTTCCATTTCTTCTTTTACAATTTGGCATACTCTTTCTGCAATATCGTCACGTGCTTCAACAATAAGTTCATCGTGTACCTGCATAATGAGCTTTGCGTCAAGATTCTCAAGCTTTAGTCTGTTATATACCTTGACCATGGCAATCTTAATAATATCTGCTGCAGTTCCCTGGATTGGCATGTTTCTTGCAACACGCTCGCCAAAAGAACGAAGCATACCGTTAGAGGATGAGAGCTCTGGAAGGTATCTTCTTCTCTCATAGAGAGTTTTAACGTATCCTGTGTCCTTTGCCTCTGCAACAACATTCTTCATGTAGGAATCTACACCGCTAAAGTTTTGAAGATAGCCTTTAATATATGCGTCCGCTTCGGCTCTAGATACACCTATGTCCTTTGCCAAAGAGAATGCGCCTATTCCATAGACAATTCCAAAGTTTACAGCCTTTGCGTTGCTTCTCATAGTGGATGTTACTTCCTCTGGTGAAACGCCAAACACTTGAGCTGCTGTAATTCTATGAACGTCTTCGCCTGACTTGAAGGCGTCTATCATGTTCTTGTCGTCAGCCATGTGGGCAAGAACACGAAGTTCAATTTGTGAGTAGTCGGCGTCAATTAAGCTGAAGCCTTCCTTTGCCACAAAGAACTTGCGAAGCTCTGAGCCGAGTGGCTTTCTAACAGGAATGTTTTGAAGGTTTGGCTCGGCAGATGAAATTCTACCCGTCCTTGTTTCTGTCTGGTTAAGGGTGGAATGAATTCTGCCGTCCTCTGCCACAACCTTCAAAAGGCCGTCGCAGTATGTTGATTTAAGCTTTGCAACCATTCTGTATTCCAAAATGTCTGCAACAATTGGATATTCTTCTGCAAGTCCCTCAAGTACGTCTGCACTTGTTGAGTACCCGCTCTTTGTTTTCTTCTTACAAGGAATTTCAAGCTTTTCAAACAAAGCAACACCGAGTTGCTTTGGAGAATTCAAGTTGAATTCAAAGCCTGCTTCCTCGTATATTTTCTTTGTAAGTTCATCCACACGTGCAGATATTACCTCACCATATTCTGTAAGGCCTTTAACATCTACAAGGAAGCCTATTTGCTCCATAGATGCTAAAACTTCTGCAAGGCAGATTTCAAGAACAAGCAAGTCTGCTTGGTTGTTTTCGTCTATAACGGAAAGTAAATAAGGAGCTACAAGGCCTAAAGCTACAGTCTGCTTTACCTGCTCGTCATCTGTGTCAACAGATACGTTTCCTATTTTACCCTTTCCATATTCGTCAAGAAGGCGAATTGGATCATATGCATTTGCAGATGGATTGAGAATATATCCAACAAGTGCACCGTCAAACATTACACTTTCAAGAGATACCCCATTTGCAATGGCAAATGAGTAAAGAGCCTTACTGTCGTCCACATATTTTTTAATATATCTGTCAGACAACATTTCAAAAAAGCCGTCGAAGCTTGCTTCCTTTGGAAGAAGATAAGGCTCGCCACCAATAGAGAAGCATACGCTTTCTATTTCTTTACCGTTTGCCTTCAAGGTGAAGATTGCCTTCTTTGCTTCCTGAAGCTTTGGAAGAACTTCGGAGAAGTTCATAACAGTCTTCACAGAAACACTCTTTGTTGGCTTGTCACTGCCTTTGGCGGTTGACTGACCTGCCACTACATCTTTAAGGCCAAGTTTCTCTATCATGCCAAACATTTCAAGGTTTCTAAGGAGCGATGCAGCAGCCTGTGGGTCGCCATCGTTCACTTTATATGTTTCAATATCTGTCTCTATTGGCACTTCAAGACAAATTGTACCGAGAGTTCTACTGAGGTACGCATTGTCCTTGTCCTTCGCTAGTTTGTCGTGAACGCCAGATTTAATATCAAGTTCATCTAGGTGTTCATAGATATAATCAATGTTTCCAAACCTAGCAATAAGGTCTGAAGCAGTCTTCTCTCCTACACCGGCAACACCTGGAATGTTATCAGATGAATCGCCCTGGAGAGCTTTTATTTCAATCATTTGCTTTGGCTCTACGCCGTATGTTTCCTTAATATATGAAGGTGTGCAGTGTATTGTCTGTGCTCTGCCCATTTTTGTGGATGCAAGAAGCACGGTTACGTTGTCACGGATGAGCTGGAAGGAGTCGCGGTCTCCTGTGGCAATAAAGCATTCATCGCCCTCTTTGCAGGCAGCAGAAAGGGTTCCTAGAATGTCGTCCGCCTCATAGCCTGGCTTTTCAAGAATTGTAATTCCAAGGTATGGGAGGAGTTCTTTAAGGATTGGCATCTGCGATGCAAGCTCTGGTGGCATACCTTTACGTCCAGCCTTGTACCCGTCATACATTTTATGTCTAAAGGTTGGTTCCTTTAAGTCGAATGCAACGGCAATTCCGTCTGGACTGCACTCCTCGCGGAGCTTTATGAGAATGCTAAGGAAACCGTATATTCCGTTTGTAAAAACGCCCTCTTTGGTTGTGAGCATTTTTATTCCATAGAATGCACGGTTAATTATGCTATTTCCATCAATAACAAGAAGTTTCATTTCTACACGCCTTACTTTTTTATTCCTGTTCCTCTTTCATAGAGGCTTCAATTATTCTAAGAGCTAAGATTTGGAGTTCTTCCATACTTGAAAGAAGTCCTATGTCTCTGCGGAAGCCGGCAGCGCCGCGCATTCCCTTTATATACCAGGCGGCATGTTTTCTTGCTTCACGCATTCCAACATAGTCGCCTTTATATTCACATATTTTTTCCACATGCTTTATCATTACTCGCATGCGTTCTGAAACTGGTGGTTCTGGAAGAACTCTTGTTTCAGACATATATGCGTTTATTTGATGGAAGACCCATGGTCTTCCCTGTGCCCCACGGCCAACCATAACGGCGTCACAGCCAGTTCTTTCAAGCATGGCAGAGGCAGAAGGGCCATCTACTATGTCGCCATTTCCAATAACAGGAATGCTTACAGCTTCCTTGACCATTCTTATGGCGTCATAGTTTACTGGAGGAGCATACATTTGCTCCTTCGTTCTGCCATGAACTGTTATGGCACTGACGCCTGCGTCCTCTAGCCTTTTTGCCATTTCTACACAGTTGATGCTTGACTGGTCCCAGCCCGTTCTAATTTTTGCGGTAACGGGAATGTCTACCGCACTCACAACAGCTCTTGCAATATCCTCTGCAAGCTGTGGTGTTTTGAGGAGCGCTGATCCTCCACCGTTGCCGGCAATTTTAGGAGCGGGACAACCCATATTTATGTCAAGCCAGTCTGGCTCATACGACATTGCCATTTTTGCAGCCTTTGCCAAAACCTCTGGACTATCTCCAAAAAGTTGAATGGCTGCGGGATGTTCATTCTCTGCAAGGGTTAAAAGCTCTGCGCTTTTCTTGTCACCCATAGAAAAGCCCTTGGCACTAACCATTTCGCCCACGACGCCCGCAGCACCATATGAGAGGCAAAGTTCTCTCATGGCTCTGTCAGCAACGCCAGCCATTGGAGCCAAAAGTGCACATCCTTCTATTTCAACGTTTCCTATATTCAAAATAATCACCATTAATAATAATACCATAATTGCATTTCAAACTCAATGGGGACGGTTCTCTACGGGCACATTTTTGTGCCGACGTGGGACGGACTAACGTCAGTGCACTCCGTCCGATTTGGGGACGGTTCTGTTTTCATGCAAAAATGCACGATTTAGGGACAGACTTAACTGGAATTTTTTGCTTCAAATTTGCCGTGTCACAGCAAAATATTTTTCGCTGGTAAAAATAGGCGTTTTGCCTATTATATAGCCAAATTTGACACATTTTCCATCTTGTGAGGTCTGTCCCTAAATCGTGCAAAAATGCGCTAAAACAGAACCGTCCCCAGCAGTTGCGAAGCAACGGCGAATATTGTACAATATTCGCGGCAGGTGAATGCAATGATTAAAAACATACTCGTGGATTTAGACGACACCATATACGACTTCCGAAAAGCAGAAAAAATTGCTGTTAAGAAGACACTTGAAGAGTCTGGTCTTCGTTCTGAGGAAGAAGTTCTTGAAAGGTATCATGTCCTAAACCAAGAGCAGTGGAAACTACTTGAAAAAGGAGAAGTTACAAGAGAACAGGTTAAGGTTCAAAGATATGCAAACCTCTTTCGTGAATACGGCATTTCAAAGGATCCAAAAGAGGCTGCAATGGAATACGAAAGCAACCTTGCAATAGGCCACTACTTCGTAGATGGCGCTGAGGACTTTTTAGAAAAAGCCTCCAAGGAATTTGACCTCTATATGGTTTCAAACGGAACATCCGTAGTTCAGCATTCAAGAATTCAAAGCGGTCAAATTGGAGGATTCTTTAAGGAAATCTTCATTTCTGAGGATATGGGTGTAAACAAACCATCGAAAGAATTTTTCAGCTATGTCTTTGACCATGCAGACATAAAAAAAGAAGAGACTGTCGTTTTAGGCGACAGCCTCACTTCAGATATTTTAGGTGGCTTAAACTTCGGTCTTAAAACCATTTGGTTCAATCCAAATGGTGAAGAAAACCATTTAGACATTAAGCCAGATTATGAGGTCAAAAGCCTCGAAGAGGTTATTCCTCTTCTCCGTTCTTCTTCGCTTTCTTCTTTTTAATGTCATCCATAATTCCATAGATGACAATGAAGGCAATAGGAACGCCAAAAAGAAGGAATGCAAAAACATCCATAAATGTTCCGTTATAGTCCTCTTCAAACATTGAGTAGACGTTTAAAAGGAATACCCAAATGTTTATTCCAATTACAACCATAAACGACTTCTTGTTTGAAAGGCTTACAGCCTCAGCATTTTTCGTCCTTGAACCTATAAGGACGAAAAGGTTTGTAAAAAGAAGGAACACAATACCAGATGCCGCAACTATCATTGAAAGAACACCAAGCATGATAGATGTGTCATCGTCATAGTTGTTTATCCAGAATACGGACATAAGTAAAAGAGCATTGAACGCCAGTACAACTCCCTTTGAGTAGTACTGGTTTCTTTTTATGTGTAAAGTAGGATTCCAAGAAGGATTTATTTCCTTCTTGTACGCTTCTTTACGTTTCTTTTCAAGTTCCTTTATTTCTGGGCTCTTCTTTTTCTCTTCTTTGATTGTGCTAATAATGAAGTAGATGAGACCACCTACTATGCCAATAACAAAGAGAACGAGTACGGCAATTCCAATGACTGTAAAGAAGTCGCCGTCGGAACGTCCTACGTTTACTACTGCAAGAATGGCAGCACCAATACCGCCCATAACGCCACTTGGAACGCCCTTACCTTTTCTTTTTAGGTGCTTTCTCTCTTCAAAAAGGC
>DCGS01000094.1:12952-13397 GCA_002314645.1 Ruminococcaceae bacterium UBA1772 | reverse complement strand
AGGGAGGGACCACTTTGGATATTAATAGTATTGTGAATTTATATAACACCACTGTTGATGGTACATCTGGAACGAGTGCACTTGGTGGTCTTTCTTCTGTTTATAGTAATAATTTAACTTCTGGCATTAATACGGATTTTAATTCGGAACTGACAAATGCTGTTGATAAAATATCAAATAAAGTTACTCTTGAAACACTTTTTGATAAGGCTTCAAGTACATATGGTGTATCTGAGGATTTACTTAAGGCGGTTGCAAGGGCTGAATCAAACTTCAATATTAAGGCGGTTTCTAAGGCTGGCGCAGAAGGTATAATGCAGCTTATGCCATCAACACAGAAGGCGTATGGTGTGACGGATCCGTTTGATCCTGAACAGAGCATTAATGCAGGTGCAAAGCTACTTTCCAGTCTTTTAAAGAAGTATGATGGAAATGAAAGCCTTGC
>DCGS01000094.1:10294-12894 GCA_002314645.1 Ruminococcaceae bacterium UBA1772 | reverse complement strand
CCACCATATAGTGAAACTCAAAACTATGTGAAAAAGGTTTTAGGTTTTGTGTCTGATAACTATGACCTTTCAAATATTTCAGTAGATGGAACTGTTTCAAGATATTCTCCTGGAAAGGATTTATCTAAAGTATATTCAAGCTATGAGGACTATGTAAAAAGCACCACATCAAACTTGAATATATCGCAGCTTTTCTCTTCTATGGCTTCAAATAGTGTTCTGGGAGCAACAACTTCTTCATCTGATTGGGTGTCGTCGGTCAACACAATTTTAATGCAAATGTTAATTAACAACATGACCGGGGGCCAAAGTTCAACAAGTAGTTTACTAAGTTCACTTGTCGAGGATTCAGATGATGATACAACAATCATATGAATTTTAGAAGGAGCAAAACCAAAATGTTTGCTCCTTCTATGTATTTTGCAGAATATTTGTAATATAATCTAGTAGGTGATAATTATGATTAAAAAAATACTCGCAATTATTTTGGCCGTAATAGTTCTTGCATTGGGTTTTATTCAGGTTAGACCTTTAATTGGTGGACCAGATGTTGAGAATAATGAAGAGGCTTGGAAAACAAATTACAGATATGTATTTGTTCACGGACTTTCTGGTTGGGGTAGCTATGACGCTCAAAACATTGTATTCCCATATTGGGGAACATTCGGGGGCGATTCAACCAGATATTTGAATCACCATGGTTTTGACTGTTACGCAGCATCTGTTGCACCAACTGACAGTGCTTGGGATAGAGCATGTGAACTTTATGCTCAGCTTACAGGAACAAGAGTCGACTATGGTCGTGCTCACAGTGAAAAAATGGGCCATGAAAGATATGGCGAAGACTTCACGGGCGATCCACTTGTTCCTTCATGGAATGAAACAGATAAAATCAACTTGCTTGGCCACTCATTTGGTGGTGCAACAGTAAGAACCTTTATAAGCCTTTTAGATAAGGGTAGCAATGAAGAAAAGGCAGTTACAGATGCATCTGAAATTTCAGGATTCTTCACTGGTGGAAAGGCAGCTTGGGTTCATTCAGTTGTTACTTTAGCAGCTCCACACAACGGAACTTCTGCATACAGCATGGACGACGGTAAAGTAGTTGGTGCTAAAGAGGAAACAGGAACAAGCAAGGCTATTTCAAAGCTTATGTCTCTTGCAACAGGAGCAAAAAAGGGAGATAGAGACGAGACTGATTATGCATCGTACGACATGTACATAGACAATGCATTAGAGCTTAACAAGAATCTTTCTCTTCCTGAGAATATTTACTATTTTTCTATTCCATGTACTGCAACTGTAAAGAATTCGGATGGAACTTACAGTCCAGATGAATCGCTCATGGAAGGCCTTTATCAAACATCTGCAGAAAAAATGGGTCACTTTACAGGCACAACAAAGGGCGGCTTTGAAATTGACGAGTCATGGCAGGAAAACGACGGACTTGTAAATACAATTTCAGCAACATATCCTTTTGGCCAGCCACATGTTGACTATGACAGAAACAACGTAGTTAAGGGAACTTGGAACGTTATGCCAACATACACAGGTGACCATATGTCACTTCAAGGCGGTATGTTTAAGCGCAATGATATGCGTGGAAATTATGTTGAACTCTTTAATATGATTAACTCACTTGATAAATAATTTTTTGATTTAATAAGGCGGAGGACGTTATGAATAAATTAAAGAAAATACTTGTATTTTCCCTTGTTGTAATATTAACTTTTGCTTTAACTTCTTGTGCTACAGCTGAGGAAAAATCAGTGCGTGGTTCTTGGAAGGGAACAGTTGACTATACAGAGTATGCAAATCAAGCTATTAGTTCGGAGACTGGGAATGACGATCTTGCTTATTATTTTCAATTATCCGACTATAAATTTGATTTAACCTTCACTTTTGATAAAGATGGCACATACACTATTGAAGCAGACGAACTTTCAATAAAAAATACAATTGATTCAATTAAAGAGCAAAGAAAAGAATCATTTAGAAAATACTACGAGGATATCATTAAGGAAAGAAGCCTTGGCATAACTGTTGATGAGTATCTTCAGGATTTCATGCAGACATCACTTGATCAAATTGTAGCTGAGTCCTTTGCTGATGATAGTGAACTTGTAACTCAGTTTAAAACTGACTTTAATAAGTGGGGCAAATATGAGGTAAAGGATGGAAAGCTTTATCTTGGTCTTGGTGATGACGGAGAGGTTGACGAAGATAAGTATTACACAGTTAAGATTTCTGAAAATGAAATTGAATTTACAGATTATTCAGACAATGGTAATGCTGTTTTTCCACTTCCTTTTGTAGTTACAAAGCAATAAACTTAATGAATTAGTTCATTACAATTCATAAAGCTTACACATGTAAAAGTTGTGTCCGCATTTCTAAAATGCGGACATTTTTTTCTACATATTTGTGTAATGAAATGTCATTATAAAATTAATATAATATGTATGTTAGTTTTTAACGACTTTAATATTAAGTTAAGTACGCTTAGTACTTTTAACGGGAGGAATTACATTGGCAAAGAAAGAATACCCATACGTATTCATACATGGTATGCTTGGATATGGTGAAGATGAATTAGTTTA
>DCGS01000094.1:2962-10176 GCA_002314645.1 Ruminococcaceae bacterium UBA1772 | reverse complement strand
GCTTGGGACCGTGCATGTGAAATTTATGCTCAAATAGTTGGCGGCACTGTTGACTATGGTAAGGCACATTCAGAAAAATATGGTCATGCAAGATTTGGCCGTACATATGAGAAGGCTCTTATTCCTGATTGGGGTAAGCTCGACGCACAGGGAAGACGTAATAAGCTTCACATTTTAGGTCATAGCTTTGGTGGTGCAACAGTAAGAATGTTCTCACAGCTTTTAGCTTATGGTAGTGCTGAAGAAAGAGAAGCTACTCCTAAGGAAGAACTTTCACCATTCTTTGAAGGTGGACATGGTGACTGGGTAAAGAGCGTTACAACAATTGCTGGACCTCACAATGGTACAACAGTTATTACTGCAATTGGACCTCTTCTTCCAATTCTTAAGGCTCTTACTTTCGTTGGTCTTGCAGGTATTATGGATAATACACCTGCTAATAAAATTTATGATATGTCTCTTGACCAATGGGGCATTACAAAGAATCCAAAGGATGGTTATTCTGTAGCTAACATGCTTAGAGTCGACAGAATGATCAAAGCAATGGTTTCAAAGGACAACCTTTACTATGACCTTTCACTTGCTGGTGCAAGAGATCTTAACAAGGTTTTCGAAGCTAACAAGGACACATATCTTTTCTCAATTTCAACAAGCAACTCAATGGCTACACCTAATGGAAACCAGAGAATGAAGGCTTCTTCTTTCGTTCCTTTCTGGCTTACAGGTAACCTTGTTGGTAAGGCAAGATATGACAAGTCAATTGGCGAGGAACTCGACGATTCATGGCTTGAGTCAGATGGATGCTCAAATACAGCATCTGCTCTTCACCCATGTGACGAGCCATTTGAATACTTCTATGACAACCACTGTGTTGCAAAGAAGGGCATTTGGAACGTAATGCCTGTTTACCAGGGTGACCATATGGACGTTGTTGGTGGTTCAGTTCGTGCAGCTGTTACACCTTACTACGTAACAAACTTCTACAAGAATTTCTTGAACATTCTTGAAAACTTGCCTGAAGACTAACTGGTTGGGGACGGTTCTTTTTTCGTGCAAAAATGCACTATTTGGGGACAGACCTCTAAGAGAAAAAACAAAAGAACGGATGGCCCGAAAGCCACCCGTTCTTTTTGCATTTTTGGGAATTATTTAAATTGGGTTTTCCTTTTGTTTAAAAGGAAAATGAGAGGAAATTGAATGCTATTTTTAAGTTTGAGGTCTGTCCCTAAATGATGCAAAAATGCACGAAAAAAGGACCGTCCCCAATTATTTAATTTCAAGTCGCCTATTGGTTGGAGTTTTTTCTTCTTCCTTTGGAAGAGTAAGAGTTAAAACTCCGTTGTCATATGCGGCTTCAATCTTGTCTTGGTTAATGCCGTTAAGGCTGAATGAACGAGTGTAGCAACCATATGAACGTTCGCAACGAATGTATTTGCCCTTTAATTTCTCATCCTCATGTTCAGAATGACGCTCTGCTGTAAGAGTGAGGGTGTTGTCATCAATATCTATTTTAATATCTTCCTTAGAAAAACCAGGAAGATCGGCAGTAAGCTTATATGAGTCTCCTTCGTCTGTTATGTCTGTGCCGAATCCAGCAAGATCATTTCCAGTGCTGCCGAAGAATGGGGTGTTCCAAAAGCCTCCGAAGAAATTGTCCATTTCACGGAATGGGTCATAGAGTGATAAATAATTTCTACCTAACATAATAAAACCTCCATTAGATTAAAATTTAACCACTTTGTTGTTAGGGGTCTGTGCTCCTCCTAACAATTCTCATTATAATCACTATTTTTCAAAATGTGTGAACAAACTGTAAACATTTAGCACTCTTTCACAAAGAGTGCTAAAACACCGAAATAACATTTTGCAAAACCGTAATCCCTACAACCCAAACTCCATTTTTCAGTAGTATAGCATCTGTTTTTGTGATATACTATTTTAGTATTATTTAGCATTTTGGAGGCAGACGATGAACGAGAAGTTTGAATCGTTTAGACAACAATATAAGGAATTCATTTATAAGGATTATCATATAGATGTCCAGGATGACTCAGTTACCCTTACATTTGATTTTGAGGTTCCTGGTCTTTGTGAATTTCATCCATCTAATAAAATAAGAACAACTAATCTTAAGGTGTTAAACAACCCAACTTCTGAAATTGCAAAACGTATTGCGTTTTCACTTGGCATGGTTGAACTTATTAGTTATTGGAAGCCAATGTGCCCACCAGTAACAAAGGTTTTGTGTGGTGAACTTTCAGAAGAAGATGTTCTTTGGTGGAAGCAACTTTACTTTGGCGGACTCGGTGAATTCTTTTATACAAATAATATTGAAACTTCCTTTGAAGAGTTTATGACAATTGAATGTGACTCTCCAAAAGCTGTAGCTTATGAGAATGTGAATGAATCGCAGGAGTGGCAAAGTGCTGGTCTTAAGATTATTCCTGTTGGCGGTGGAAAAGATTCCAACGTTACAATGGAACTTACAAAGTCAATGGCTGAAAAGGTTTTCTGTTTCACTGTAAATGATCAACCTGCACGCGAGGAATCTGCCAAATGCGCTGGATATTCTGATGACAAAATCATTAGAACCTACAGAACACTTGATCAAAACATGTTAAAGCTCAATAAAGAAGGATTTCTTAATGGTCACACACCATTTTCTGCAATCGTTGCCTTTCTTTCTGCTTACTGTGCATACTTAATTGGAGCAGACCATATAGTTCTTTCTAATGAATCAAGTGCAAATGAAAGTAACATTGAAGGAATGTCCGTAAACCATCAATACTCAAAGTCATATGAGTTTGAGCATAACTTCTATAATTACTTTGCGGATTATGTTGGTGTTCCAATTAAATACTTCAGTTTGCTACGTGCATTTAATGAACTCCAAATTGCAAAACAATTCTGCAAGACAGATAAATACTTAAAAGTATTTAGAAGTTGTAATGCTGGGTCAAAAAAGAATGTTTGGTGCTGTAATTGCGCAAAATGTCTTTTTGTTTACATTATTATTTCACCATTTTTATCTTCTTCAAAAATGGTGGAAATATTCGGCGAAAATCTTTTTGAAAGAGCAGATTTAAAGGACATTTTTGATGGGCTTGTTGGTTTCTCACCGGTAAAACCTTTTGAGTGCGTTGGAACACATATTGAAATAAACGCAGCTCTTTTGAAAACAGCCGAAAACTACTTAGAGAATGGCGAAAAACTTCCTTTCCTTCTTGAATATTACTATGAAAAGGTGCCACACAAAAATGGCGACTACAAGGCACTTTTAACTGACTACTGTGCAGAAAATGATATTCCTGAAGAGTTCTTACCTTTTGTTAAGGAGATGTACGAATATGTCAGCATTTGTTGACTTTTTTGAAAATAAAAGTGTTTTAATTATGGGATTTGGTCGCGAGGGCAAGTCAACATATAATTATATTAGAAAGTACATGCCAGAGAAGGCACTTACTATATGTGACAAGAATAATATTGCTTCAGACGAATTGTCTGCAGATAAAAATGTAACACTCGTTTGTGGCGACAATTACATGGACATAATAAACGATTTTGACATCGTAATGAAAAGTCCTGGCATTTCAGTTAGAGATGTTGAAATATCAGAAGACACATATGTAACATGTCAGCTTGACTTGTTTATGAAGTTTGCTCCTTGCACAAAGGTCGGCATTACTGGCACTAAGGGTAAGACTACAACTTCAACACTTACTTATTGCATTTTGAAGGCTGCTGGTTTTAACACATGCCTTATTGGAAATATTGGTGTTCCAGTTTTAGACCTTATGGATGAGTGTGAGGGAATGACTGCTGTTATTGAAATGTCTTCTCATCAGCTTGAGTTCACTAGAACATCTCCTCATATTGCAGTGCTTACAAACGTGTATGAGGAACACCTTGACCATTACAATGGCTTTGAAGGTTACTATGGCGCAAAGCTTAACATTGCAAGATATCAGTCTGAGGATGACTTCTTCATTCACAACAGAGAACAGGATATTTCAAGCTTTATAAATCCAAAAGATATTCATGCAAAGGAAATTGCTCTTGGTATGGATGAAGGCCAACGCGATTCATTCCTCTCTACACTTGTAGGACTTAATCCACATCTCCCAGGAAGACACAATTCTTTAGACGAATTTTATGCTGCAACAGTTGCAAAAATTCTTGGTGTAACAGAGGGGAAAATAGTTGAAGGACTTAAGTCCTTTGAGGGTATTCCTCACAGACTTGAATATGTTGGAAATTATAAGGGAATAGATTTCTACAACGACTGTATTGCCACAGTTCCTACAGCTGTTATGCTTGGTGTTGAGGCACTTGAAAGAGTAGACACCTTGATAATTGGCGGTATGGATAGAGGCCTTGACTATGGTCAGTTCGTAAAGGATTTAGCAGCTTCATCTATTAGAAATATTCTCTGCTTACCTGAAACAGGATACACAATTGGAGCAGACGTTGCAGCACTGGTTGGCGTTTCTGTATATGAATTTCAGAATCTTGAAAAATTTGATCAACTGGGTGTACCTCTAAATATTGTAAAATGTGCAAATATGAGTGAGGCAGTTAGAATGGCCTATAGACTTACAGAGCCATCAAAAATATGTCTCATTTCACCTGCCGCTTCAAGCTATAACTATTATAAAAACTTCGAAGAGAAGGGCGACCATTATAAGTCTCTTGTCAGAGATTATGGAAAAGTAATAAGTATATAATTTAAAGAGCATTTAATCGCAATGATTAAATGCTCTTTTTGTTTGCACGGACCCATTGTTCATTTTATTTTATTTAATATGCACATAAAATGAACTGTATGATTTTATCTATTGTAGAAATGTCTAGATTTGCTTGTATTTAGTATGGTTAAACTTTATAATTATATTTATGAACCTGTTCACGTAATGTGTATTTTGGGGGAGTAAATATGAACAAGACTGCATTCGCAACAATTGGAGTTTTTAGAACACTTTCTGTTTCTGCAACAACAATTTTTGCCATAAACAAATTAAGTAATGGAATCAAGTTTTTAAAGGCACAAGCTTATGAAACTCCAATTTGTGATGTTCCTGGACAACCTTTTGAAAACAGTCGTTACTTCAAAGAGGGAGACTATTCAATTCACTATAGAATAGATAGGTCTGAAATTACTCCTTCTAATGGTAAGGTGTTTATGATTCATGGCTTTGCATGTAACACAACGTTCTATGATGAAATGGTTGATGAGCTTGTACGCTTCGGTTATGACTGTGTTCGAGTTGACGTTCCAAACTGTGGATGCTCAACAAGGGAAAATAAAGACGTAGCACCTATTCCAAGAGAGCAGCTTTTAGTTCATGTTATGGATGTTATAGACGAGTCCAATGAGTTGGAATCTGACAAATGGCTTCTTATGGGACACTCAATGGGTGGCGGAATTGCAATGAATATGGCGCACGACTATCCAGAAAGATTTAACGCCGTATGTCTTTATGCACCAATGGCGGCAGTCGACGCTCCAAAGTTTGTTAAATACCTCGTTACAAGGGAATGGGTTGGAAATATTTTAGACGAAGCATTTAAAATCTTTTCATGCTCAGACAAAATCATGAGGTCAGTTGTACTTCTTATGACGGTAGATGTACGCTACTCCATGGTTTATGATATTAAGAAGTTTTCTTCTGGACTTAGTATTCCTGGTTCTGGCACAGGTATGTGTTATATGATGGCTAGGGCAAGACCTACAAGAGTAGAAGAAATGTCAGAAGTAAATCTTCCTATTCAACTCATTTGGGGAGCAATGGACTTATTTAATACAAAAAGTACAAAAGCAAAATTTCAAGGTGCGCTTAATAGTCCAGAGGTTTCAACTTGCGTTCTTGCAGGGCATTGTCTTGTGCAGAATGTTGCCAAAGAGACCGCTGACAGCACAATGAAATTTTTAAATGCTAGAGGACTTTATATATAATTTTTTTAAAAGAGGAGATAATAAAATGGGATTTTTAAAAATTGCAAAATTTACTCAAATTCCTAATGTGGATGGAAAACCATTCAGCAACAGCCACTATTTTTCATATGGAGACTACATTCTTCACTACAGAATAGATGCTGCTAAAACAAAAAAAGAAAAGGGTAAAATGTTCATGATCCATGGCTTTGGATGTAACACAACATTTTACGATGAACTTGTTGAAAAATTCACAGCAAAGGGATATCGTTGCGTACGTGTTGACCTTCCTGACTTTGGTTTCTCAACAAGAGAGACAGCAGATGTTGAATACATTCCAAGAGTAGAGCTTCTTAAGGCTCTTCGCGACGAACTTGATAAGAATGACAAGAAAGGCTCTAAGTGGATTGTTGTAGGTCACTCAATGGGTGGTTCAGTTGCTCTTGACCTTGTACATGACGACGAATCATGGATGGATGCAGTAATGCTTTACGCTCCAATGTTCATGTTCAATGTTAACAAGCCACTTGCTAAGTTCTTCCAGGCAAAGCCAATGGGTGTTATTCTTAACACAGCACTTAAGTTTGTAATTGACTATGACTTCCTTGTAAAAGCTGTTCTTCTCATTGCAACATGTGCACCTCTTTACATGGCTAAGTATGACGCTAGTAAGGCTGCAGATGGTCTTAAGGTTGAAGACACAGGTGTTGGCCTTTGCTACATGACATCAAGAGCTTCACATCCTGACTATGACGAAATGGATAAGATTACAATTCCTACTCTTCTTGTATGGGGCGGACTTGACTTATTCGTTCCTTACACAAGAGTTAGAAAGCTTTCAAACTCTCTTCCAGCACATGCAGACATTGAGCGCGTATACACAGGCGGTCATTGCCTCATCCAGAACAGACCAAACAAGTGTGCAAAGTTTGCATTCAAGTTCCTTAAGGACAATGGTCTTGACTAATTAAAAAAATAAAAGCTCGGATATTCGAAATGAATATCCGAGCTTATTTTTTATTTATTATGCTTTGCCGTCTGAACCAAGAACTGTTGTAATCTTGTGAGCAACCATGTCCTTAACAGCCTGACGTGAAGGCTTTAAGTACTGACGTGGGTCGAAGTGATCAGGATGTTCGTTGAAGTACTGACGCATTGTTGCAGTCATTGCAAGACGAATGTCTGAGTCAATGTTGATTTTACATACTGCAAGCTTTGCAGCTTCACGAAGCTGATCCTCTGGAATACCAATAGCATCTGGCATGTTACCGCCGTTTTCATT
>DCGS01000094.1:0-2811 GCA_002314645.1 Ruminococcaceae bacterium UBA1772 | reverse complement strand
TCTTCGTTTCTTGTGCACTGAGCAGCTGTGAATTTGTAAGCACCATGAGATGTACCAATTGCAATTGCAAGAGAGTCACATCCTGTTCTTGAAACGAACTCTTCAACTTCTTCTGGGCGTGTGTAGCATTCATTTCCTGCTTCAACTACAACTTCGTCTTCAATACCAGCGAGTGTTCCAAGCTCTGCTTCAACAACAACGCCGTGGTCATGTGCATAGTCAACTACTTGCTTAGTAAGTGCAATGTTGTCTTCAAATGACTTTGAAGAAGCATCTATCATTACTGATGTGAAACCACCATCAATGCAGCTCTTACAAAGTTCAAATGTGTCGCCGTGGTCAAGGTGAAGTGCAATTGGGATTTCTGGATTTTCAGCAACTGCAGCCTCAACAAGCTTTACAAGATAAGTGTGATTTGCATAAGCTCTTGCGCCTTTAGATACCTGAAGGATTACTGGGCTCTTAAGTTCACCAGCAGCTTCTGTAATACCCTGGATGATTTCCATATTGTTTACGTTGAAAGCACCAACGGCGTATCCGCCATCATAAGCTTTTTTGAACATTTCTTTAGTTGTTACAAGTGGCATAGTGTTACCTCACAATCATTTAATGTTTAGCTTTCGCTATACTTTACAAATACAATTATAAAACAACAGAAATACGTTGTCAAAGGATAACGTGTATGTTAAAATAAATTGCAAAATCAAAGCACGAAAAGAAGGATTTAAAATGCAAAAGACCAATTATGTTATTTCTAATAAAATGGCAAGTATGAAGCCATCAATGGTAAGAGAAATATTAAAGGCATCTTCAGAGCCTGGAACAATTGCTTTTTCAGCTGGTAATCCTGCACCAGAAGCATTCCCTGTTTCAGACATTAAAAGGATTGCCAACGACATTTTTGATAAGGATCCAGTTTTAGCACTTCAGTACGGTGTTACCGAAGGATATGATCCTCTTAGAAATGAACTCTTGTCATATCTTAAAGAAAGACATAATTTGGGCACAGAGAATGACACTTTAATTATTACATCAGGTGCACAGCAGGTAATGGATTTAGTTACTAAGGTTCTCTGTAATGAGGGAGATGTAGTAGCTTGTGAATCACCTTCATTCATAGGTTCCTTAAACTGCTTCCGTGCTTATGGTACAAGCCTTAAGGGCGTTCCTGTAGAAGCTGATGGTATTAGTATAGAAGGACTTGAAAAGCTCTTGAAAGAAGAGAGTAAAGTAAAATTCCTTTACACTATTCCAAATTTCCAAAATCCAGCCGGCGTAACAATGTCTCTTGAGAAGAGAAAAGCCTTATACGACTTGGCTTGCAAGTATGACATCATTGTTCTTGAGGACAACCCTTATGGCGATTTACGCGTTTCAGGAGAGAATCTTCCTTCAATCAAATCAATGGATACTGAAGGACGCGTAATATATGCTGGAACATTCTCAAAGCTTATTGCTCCTGGAATTCGCGTAGGATATGTTTTAGGTCCACAGCCAATTGTTGCTAAAATGACAGTTGGTAAACAGACAAGTGACGTACATACACCAATGTTCTCTCAGCTTCTTGTTTACAATTGGCTTAAAACTTGTGATATAGATGAACACATTGAACGCATGCAGAGTATATATAGAAAAAGACTCAATCTCATGTGTGATCTCATAGACAGCGAGCTTTCAGACTATGTAACATACGTTAAACCTGAGGGCGGTATGTTCGTATGGTGTGAATTAATTCCTGAAATAGATATGATGGAATTCTGCGCTGAAGCTGCAAAGAAAAAGGTTGCAGTAGTTCCTGGAATTGCATTCCTTACAAATGAGGATGAAAAGACACAGTGCTTTAGACTTAACTTCTCAACTCCTACTGAGGAAGATATAGTAAAGGGAATGAAAATTTTAGGCGAGCTTGCAAAAAACTGGAAGAAGTGAGGACAATAAAATGTCAAATGAAATAAATGAAGTAAAAACTGAAAAACCAAAGAAGGTTTTAAGCTGCATCCAGCCAAGTGGTACACCAACACTTGGTAACTATCTTGGAGCTTTAAAGAACTGGAAGGATATTGCCAATGACTATGATTGTGCATTTGCAGTAGCAGATCTTCACGCAATTACAGTTAGACAGGATCCAACTTTGTTTAAAAAGCAAATACTTGAAATGTATGCGCTTTTACTTGCTCTTGATTTGAATCCAGAAAAGAATATTATTTTTGTTCAGAGTCAGGTGCCAACACACGCACAACTCGCATGGGTTCTCAACTGTTACACTCAGTTTGGTGAAATGTCACGTATGACTCAATTCAAGGATAAATCGAAGACACATGCAGATAATGTAAATGTTGGTCTTTTCTCATATCCAGCTCTTATGGCAGCAGACATTCTTCTTTATCAGGCAAACTATGTTCCTGTTGGTGCTGACCAAAAGCAGCACCTTGAAATTGCAAGAGATATTGCTGACAGATTCAACGGAATTTATGGAAACACATTTACAGTTCCTGAACCACTCATTGGAACAAAGGGTGCAAGAGTAATGTCTCTTCAGGATCCTACAAAGAAAATGAGTAAGTCTGATAGCAATGTTAAGGGCTTTATTTCAATCCTTGATGACAAGGACACTATTGTTAAGAAGTTTAAGAGCGCAGTTACAGATTCAGAGGCTTCTGTTAGATATGCAGAAGGAAAAGATGGCGTAAATAACCTTATGTCTATTTATTCTTGCTGTACTGGAAAAACTAATGAAGAAATTGAAGCCGAGTTTGCTGGTAAAGGCTATGGTGACTTTAAGCTTGCAGTTGCAGATGCTGTAGTTGCAGA
>DCGS01000076.1 GCA_002314645.1 Ruminococcaceae bacterium UBA1772 | reverse complement strand
TGGGACAATAGTCCCTTACAACGACTAAAAGGCGGGGAAGGATTCCCCTTCTCCACCTTAAAGAATACTTAACTTAACTAATTAAATTAGTCCTTAACGATAACTTGCTTACCGTTGTAGTAACCGCAAGCTGCGCATACTCTATGAGGTCTCTTATACTCACCGCACTGTGGGCACTTTACAAGCTCCGGTGCGTTGATCTTCCATACGTTTGAACGTCTCTTATCACGTCTTGCCTTTGAAACTCTTCTTGCTGGAACTGCCATTCTTAAATCCCCCTATCAAAATACATAATGTAATTAATAACTTAATTTTCGTCTTCGTCCTCTAAAAATGTAAGGAGTGCAGCCATTCGTGGGTCTACAGGTGCCTTACATGAACAAGGACCATCATTAAGATTTTTACCACAAGTAGAACAAATTCCCAAACATTCATCCTTGCATAAAATCTTAGCCGGTATAGTAAGCAAAACATCCTCAGTCGCCAGTCCTTCTAAGTCAAAGCGGAGCGTTGGTACGAGAATAAATTCGTCGTTGCTCTCATCATTGAGCGAAGAAACAAAAGTATGTTCCATATCTACATCAAATGCTTTTTCTACCGGGCACGCACATCTGTCACAGGTTGCGGAATAATCAACCGAGATTTTAGCGTTCATTGAAACAATTCCAGTTGCATTCTTAATTTCTCCAGAAATGTGACATGGTGTTTTGAATGGTTGAACACCATAGAAGTCAACCTCTGTTAAATCAAGGTCATGCTCGACTGGAAGACGCATACCTTCGTTGTTAAAAAGCGGCTCTAAATTTATTTCAAACATAAAGTCACCTCACGAAATATGTTGCTTCACGCCACGCGCGCATAAGACATTATAAAGCCTTAACCCCTCTTTGTCAACAAAATAATATGTTGATTTTATAAGGTTTTTTCAATACAATAATTGTGCGATTTATCCATTGGAGGAATTATACCATGATTATACTCACAAGCCTCATTTTTAGAAGCCTTTACGGGAAAAGATGTGACGGCAATCCAAACCTCAAATACTTTACCCACGAAGACTTTGAAGGACTAAGAGCTGAACCCGTAGAATTCAGGAATAGATTTGGACAGACACTTCGCGGTAATGTATATAAAAGGAATGAATCGCCAAAGGCTCTCATAGTCTTTTCACACGGTATGTTTGGCGGTCACTTAAGCTACACAAGACTCATAGACGCACTTGCAAAGGAAGGGTACCACATTTTAGCATATGACAACACGGGCACATTCTCTTCAGAGGGAAATAACCTTCGCGGTTTCTACCAGGCTGCACGCGACATGAAGTCAGCACTCGACTTTGTTTCAAAGAACGAGAAATTTGATGACCTTCCAATCATCCTCATGGGTCACTCCTGGGGTGCATTTGCAGCATGTCAAAACCTAAACTATGAAAATCCAAATATTAAGGGTGCCGTTGCCTTCTCTCCACCTGATCTTGGCTACAAGGCAGCAACTGGTATGATTGCCCCAAAACTGCTTAAATACAACAAAATCTTCCTTCCAGGCTTCCTCGTAAACGACGGCATTGAGACCCTCTCTTCTTGCTCTAGAGTAATACTGGAAAGTAAAACACCTTTACAGCTTCATCAAGGACTGGCAGATAAAACCGTTTTACCTGTTTGTTCCCCTGCCACAAACGACAAAGTAAAGGCTAAAAACAACGTAGATATACGACTTTATGAAAACAGAGGTCACAATGTATACCAGACACCTGAGTCTGAAAAATACATGAATGAGGCACTTGGTGCAGCAAGAGCTGAAAAGGATAAAGAAAAGAGACATGAACTCTACAAAAACATAGACTGGCTTCTCTGCACAGAGAATGATGAAGATGTTTTGAAAACCGTTTTTGAGTTTATAGAAAAATGCATATAACAAAAAGGAGCATGCAAAAGCATGCTCCTTTAATTTTTCTAAGTTAACTTAGATCTTTTCACATGTTAAGAAGATTTCCTTTGGAAGTTCTTCTTCATCTGCTGAAAGTGTGAATACAAACTTTGTATCTGTAGCCTTACCAAGAAGGTTGATCTTCTCAAGGAAGTCTACAAGCTCTGTACCAGCTGGACCACCAATCTTGAGTGTTCCGTCAGCAAGGATATCTGTAATGTCGCTGTCGCCTGCGCACATACCAGCAAGGAAGCCGTAGTAAGCGTCATATCCGTTAATGCCAAATTCTTCAGCTGAAACGAGTCTTGCCTTATTGTTAACATCATAAGTAAGCTTGTTACCCTTTTCTACGCAGATAACGTTACCATTTGATGCTTCAAGAGCCTTGTTTACCTCGTCAATGAGGTGCTTTGTTTTTCCTGAGCCTTTACGGCCGATGATGAGAGATACCATAAGTATTTCCTCCTGTGAATAATGTATTTTGCCTGCAAAACTGCAGTTAGATTCCAAGACGTTTTTCGAGTGCTTGGCGCTCGTCTTCGTAACCTGGTTTGCCAAGAAGTGCAAACATGTTGCGCTTGTAGCTTTCAACACCAGGTTGGTTGAATGGGTTTACACCCAAAATGTAACCAGAGATGGCACAAGCCTTTTCAAAGAAATAAACCATGTAACCGAGTTCATACTCGTTCATGCATTCTGACTCAAGTACAATGTTTGGAACGCCGCCGTCATTGTGCGCAAGCACTGTGCCTTCAAATGCCTTTCTGTTTACGAATGACATTCCCTTGCCTGCAAGGAAGTTAAGGCCGTCTGTATTGGCTTCATCCACTCCAATAATGTACTCAGAAACAGGCTCCTTAAAGGTAACTACTGTTTCAAAGAGAAGGCGTTGACCATCTTGAATATACTGACCAAGTGAGTGAAGGTCTGTTGAGAAGATTGCGGAAGCAGGGAAAATACCCTTCTTATCCTTTCCTTCACTTTCACCGTAGAGCTGTTTGAACCATTCGTTCATCATAGTAAATGAAGGCTCATAGCTTACGAGCATTTCAACTGTCTTACCTTTTTCTGCGAGTGCATTTCTAATGGCTGCATATTTGTAGCAGTCATTCTTTGAAATGTCTGGGTCCATAAATGCTTGTCTTGCATCCTGTGCACCCTTCATAAGACCATCAATGTCTATTCCTGCAACTGCAATTGGAAGAAGTCCAACAGCAGTGAGAACCGAGTAACGTCCGCCAACTTCATCAGGTACTACGAATGTTTCATAGCCCTCTGTGTCAGCGAGTGCTTTAAGAGTTCCGCGAGCCTTATCTGTTGTTACGAAGATACGCTCTGCTGCACCCTCTTTGCCATACTTTTCAATGAGCATTTCTCTGAATACTCTGAATGAAATGGCAGGCTCAGTAGTTGTACCAGACTTAGAAATTACATTTACTGCAAAGTCTTTTCCTTCAACAAGTGCCTTAATTTCATTAAGTGATGTTGAACTGATACTGTTTCCTGAGAAAAGAATTTGTGGTGTGTCTTTTGCAAGAAGATTGTAATTCTGTGACTTACAGAATTCAATTGCTGCGCGAGCACCAAGATATGAACCACCAATTCCAATAACAATGAGAACCTGTGAATTCTTTTGGATTTTCTTTGCAGCCTCTTTTATTCTTGCAAATTCGTCTTTGTCATAGTTTTCTGGAAGGTCAAGCCAGCCTGTAAATTCAGCCCCTGCGCCCTTACCAGTGTGAAGAAGTTCATGAGCTTCATTCACCTTATCCTGAAAGGCTAAAATTTCTTCTTCAGTAACAAAGCCTTCAAGATATTTTGCGTTAAGTTTAAGAGACAATTCGAAAGACTCCTTTTGCTGCATTTTTACAGCTAGATTTAGTTACATTTTAACCTATACAACCAATATTTTCAAGTTGTCTGCACATCTTTATGTGAAATTTTCATATTTTTTTACATATACCTTCTATTTGTTTGACTTTACTTATATTTTTAATTATACTTTTTGCAAGTCTAAAAAGGAGACGAATTTTATGAATACTTTAAATGTTCCGGAGATCTTTGGTAGTCTCGTGTTCAACAATGATGTAATGCATGAAAGACTTCCCAAAGAAACATATGAAGCTCTTCATGAATGCATAGACAACAACAAGCCTTTAACACTTGATATTGCACAGGCTGTAGCCTCAGCCATGAAAACATGGGCTGTTGAAAAAGGTGCAACTCACTTCACTCACTGGTTCCAGCCAATGACTGGCATTACTGCTGAAAAGCATGACAGTTTCATTGTTCCAGTTGGTGACGGTAAGGTTATTATGGACTTTTCTGGTAAGGAATTAATCCGTTCAGAACCTGACGCATCTTCTTTCCCATCAGGCGGACTTAGAGCAACTTTTGAAGCCCGCGGCTACACAGCATGGGACCCTACATCCTTTGCATTTATCAAGGATAAGACTCTTTGCATTCCTTCAATTTTCTGTTCATACGGCGGACAGGTTCTTGACAAAAAGACACCACTCCTCCGTTCTTTACAGGCACTTAACAAACAAGCAATGAGAGTAATCAATGCTCTTGGTAACCCTACAGGCGCAACTCATGTATCTGCAACCGTAGGTGGCGAGCAGGAGTACTTCCTCATTGACAGAGACGTATACAATCAGAGAGAAGACTTAAAACTCACTGGTCGTACACTCTTTGGTGCAAAGCCACCAAAGGGCCAGGAAATGGAAGACCACTACTTTGGCACAATCAAGCCAAGAGTAAAGGCCTTCATGGACGACCTTGACATTGAGCTTTGGAAGCTCGGTATTTATGCAAAGACCGAGCACAATGAGGTTGCTCCTGCTCAGCATGAGCTTGCGCCTATATTCTCTGACACAAATACAGCAACTGACCAGAACCAGCTTACAATGGAAATCATGAAGACTGTTGCCATTAAGCACAACCTTGCATGCCTCATCCACGAAAAGCCATTTGCTGGTGTAAACGGAAGTGGTAAGCACAACAACTGGTCTGTAACAACAAACACAGGTGTTAACCTTTTCGACCCTGGTAAGACTCCTGCAGAAAATACAATCTTCCTTGTATTCCTTGCAGCAGTTGTAAAGGGTGTAGACGAATACCAGGATCTTCTTCGTGTATCTGTTGCAAGTCCTGGAAACGACCATCGTCTTGGTGGAGACGAAGCACCACCTGCAATTGTATCCATGTATCTTGGAGACGAGCTTGGTGCCGTAGTAGACGCCATTGAACATGACGAAAGCTTTGAGCCAATGGAAAAGGCTGTTATGAAGTCTGGTGTAAAAGTAATTCCTCGTTTTGACAAGGATACATCAGACAGAAACCGTACTTCTCCATTTGCATTCACAGGTAACAAGTTTGAGTTCCGTATGCTCGGTTCTTCTGCATCGCTCTCATCTCCAAACATTGTTCTTAACACAATGCTTGCTGAAGAGCTTTCACAGATGGCTACAATTCTTGAAACAGCTAAAACCCTGGACGAAGCTGAAATTATGGCACAGCAGCTTGTATCTGACTACCTCAAAGATCATGGCCGTATAATCTTCAACGGTAACAACTACTCAGAAGAGTGGGTCAAGGAAGCAGAACGTCGTGGACTTCTCAACCTCAAGACAAGTGCTGACGCTGTTCCTGCATACCTTGCAGAGAAGAACATAGCACTCTTTGAAAAGCATAAAATCTACTCAAGAGAAGAGCTTGAATCACGCTATGAAATTTCTCTTGAAAACTACTGCAAGGTTCTTCACATTGAAGCCCTTACAATGACTGAAATGGTTAAGAAGGACATCTACCCTGCAGTATGTGAATACATGGGTATGCTTGCAAAGACAATCAACGAGAAAACACAGGTTTGTGAGTGTCTCAAGTGTGAATCTGAGAAAGACCTTCTTATGAAGCTTTCAAAGAATGCTGACGAGCTCTACAGCAAGACAAAGGCTCTTGAAGAACAGCTCTCTAAAGCAGAACACGATTACGACATCAAGTCTCAAGCAGACTACTACAGAGACGTCATTTCAGAATCCATGGCAAGTCTCAGAGAATCAGCAGACACTCTTGAAGCAATTACAGCTTCAGACTTCTGGCCATTCCCTACATACACAGACATTTTAAATAGTGTTGTATAAAAAAATAA
>DCGS01000074.1:6516-7224 GCA_002314645.1 Ruminococcaceae bacterium UBA1772 | reverse complement strand
TACGGTGACTGTGAATGGCTCAATTACAATATGCTCTTAGTAGATACTGGTGGTATTGAACCTTATTCAGACGATATCATTCTTTCTCAGATGAGGCGTCAGGCTCAGCTTGCAATTGACAGCGCTGACGTAATTATTCTTGTAACAGACATAAGAACAGGCGTTGTGGCAACAGACCATGAAGTTGCAACAATGCTTCAGAAGAGTGGAAAGCCTATTGTTCTCTGTGTAAACAAGTGCGACACAACAGGCGAACTTCCAGCTGATTTCTACGAGTTCTACAATCTTGGACTTGGAGATCCTATTGCCGTTTCAGCGTCTCATGGACGTGGTACCGGCGACCTCCTTGACGCAGTTATTGCCTTCCTTCCAAAGGAAGCAAAAGAGGAGGAAGATGACGAAACAATTAAGGTTGCCATCATTGGCAAGCCTAACGTTGGTAAGTCATCTCTTGTAAACGCAATCTGTGGCGAAAACCGTGCAATTGTTTCAAATATAGCCGGTACAACTAGAGACGCTACTGACACTACTGTTGAGAATGAATACGGAAAGTTCGTATTCATTGACACAGCAGGTCTTCGTCGTAAGTCAAAGGTTGACGATGCCATTGAAAAATACAGTGTAATCCGTGCTCGTATGGCCGTAGAACGCGCAAGCGTATGTGTCATCATGATAGATGGCACAGAAGGCTTCACAGAGCAGGATTCC
>DCGS01000074.1:835-6478 GCA_002314645.1 Ruminococcaceae bacterium UBA1772 | reverse complement strand
ATTATTGCAGTCAACAAATGGGACGCTGTCGAAAAAGACACAAATACAATGGACAAGGAGCGTAAAAAACTTATGAATGACTTTTCATTCATGTCTTACGCACCTATCATCTTTATTTCTGCCAAGACTGGCCAGCGTCTTCCTAAGCTCTTTGAGCTTATCCAGTATGTTGACAACCAGAATGCAATGCGTATTTCTACAGGTAAGCTGAACGACATCCTTGCTAACGCAACAGCACGTGTTCAGCCACCAACAGATAAGGGTAAACGTCTTAAAATTTACTATATGACTCAAGCATCTACAAGACCACCAACATTTGTGTGTTTCGTAAACAACAAAGACCTTTTCCACTACAGCTATCAGCGTTATATAGATAACCAAATCCGTGAGGTGTTCGGCCTTGAAGGAACACCAACTCGCATGGTTATCCGCGAGCGTGAAGAGAAAAAGGGAAGGAAAAAATGAGTCAGTGGGGACGGTTCTGTTTGACTCATTGTTTATGAATCAATTAGAACCGTCCCTTTCGACTTAAGAGGTATTAAAAATGTTAAAGACGTCATTTTTAACGAAGCATAAGGAACAAATTTTGTTCTACACAATGGCCATCATTGGTGGCTTTTACGGCGGTTTTGCAATTTCAAACTTTGATGTTCTAGGTTCAGCGGAAACTACGAACATGATAAGGCTTGTAATAAGCTTCCTTGGCAAAGACTATTATCAGTCACTTCTTTGCTTTATTGCTGCAATTATATACCTTGCAGCAACTGCACTTTCAAAGCTTGCAAATGACTACATACCAAAGTACATACATATCATTTCAATTTTTGTTGACTTCCTTGTAACGCTTTGGCTTTGCTTTGCTCCAAGAAGTATAAATTACATCCTTGTCCTTTATCCTATGTTCTTTGCGTGTGCATTCCAGTGGAATGCTTTTCCAGGGGCAAAAGGGTATGTAAGTTCAAGCATCTTTTCAACAAATAACTATCGTCAGATGATCTTCGGCTTTACCGAGTATTTTGAAGATAGGGAAAAGAACAAAAAGAGCCTTGAAAAAGGGCGATTCTTTCTTGGAACACTTTTTTGGTTCCACTTTGGAGTTGCTATTGCGTTTCTTTCAGAAAATGCATTTGGAAACTACGGTGCTTTGACCAATTTAATATTTGTTGCAATAGCAACAATACTAGCTAGCAATGGGGACGGTTCGAATTGACTTGTTATTTATTGAGTCAAACAGAACCGTCCCCATTGACTCATTGTTACTTTTTCTTAACTTTTTATAACTGAATATAGTGTTATAATATTCATTGTAAAAACTCTAGAAAAGAGGAAATGAAAATGGAAAATATTGAGTACAAAAGAGTAGACAAAAAAGCTAAAAGTGTAATGAGGCTAACGGCTTTATTTTTGAACTTAATTTTGTTCATTGTTGTAGCGGCTGTAGCACTCATTCTTTCAGCGGCAGCAGAGGTAATACCAATGGGCGTTGCAATTGCAATTATTGTAGTTGTTTTAGCTTTGCTTGTTGCATACGTAATTATTGCTCCAGAAATTCGTTACAGAAGATACAGATACTATGTAGACGATGACATGCTTATTGTAGTTGAAGGACTTTTCTTCATTACAAAGAGCATTGCTCCAATTGAAAGAATTCACCAGATTGCCATTAATAGGGGACCAATTGACAGAATGTTTGGCATGAGCAATGTTGACATTACAACAGCTGGTGGAGAGGTTCGTATTGCTTTCCTTGAAGACTCAGTAGCTGAGGAAATTGCTGATAAGCTTAAGACTCGCATTAACACAATTGTTAAGGCCGAAAAGGAAATGGCTGCGGAGGGTGAATAATGGACAAGAAAGAAACAAGCACTCTTTCTGTTGAAGAACAGCTTCACGCAGACGGTATACGAAATCATTTCAGTAAAATTATTGTTGATTCGCTTAAGTTTGGTTTAGCTATTGTTTTCCTTATTCTTATCAACAGCGGAGAGTTAATGGCAGAAATTGCAGAGGATGGGGACGCGGCTCTTGCCCTTGTAATTACAATCCTCGGATTCGTAGTGGTTGCATTAGTTATGTTTGGTTTTTCATTCCTTCGTTGGAGAAAGACCTACATTAAAATTGATGGAGAAAATCTTGTAGTCAACAATAACTACCTTATTCGTAAGAAGGTAACATCCGTTAGACTTTCAAGTATTTCCACAGTTAATTTCCAGCAGGGTATACCAGAAAAAATCTTTGGTACATATAAGCTTCAGGCAGATATAGATTCTTCTGTAACTGCAGACAGCACAGACTTTAACCTCGTCTTTGACAAGGACACAGCCTTTAAAATTAAGGAAATCCTTACCCACAAGGGTGAGCATGTAGAGAAGACTGTTACAGTCGATGAAAATGGTGTTGAAACAGTTGTTGAATCGCACATTGAAGAAGAGTCAAAGCTCATTTACGAATTTAAGGTTTCTGAGACAGTTAGACACTTCCTTCTTTGCATTTCACCAGTTGCAATTTTAGTTACCATCCTTACACTCATAGGCGGTATTATTCTTGCAATGGACGAAGACAACGGAAACCTCTTCGGCACAATTCTTGGTATTATCTTCATTGTGGTGCCAACACTTTGGAGCCAGATTAAACCACTCATAAATTATTATGATTTCAAAATTGAAAAGCGTGGCGAAAATGCCATTATTTCATATGGTTTAATTACCAAGAAGCAGTACAACCTTCCACTTTCAAAGACAAATGCAATTGTGGTTCATCAGCCACTCCTTGCTCGTCTATTTGGCTACTACTATGCTGAATTCATAAACGTAGGTATGGGCGATGTAGAGAACAATGAAACACCAATCTGCTGCCTTTGTGTAAGACACGGTGAAATGGAAGAAATCATTAAGGAATTAAAGCCTGAACTTCAGGTTGCAGGTTACGGTGAAGGCTCACCAAACAAGGCACTCATTCCAGCAATGATTCCATCTATTATTTGGAGTTTAATTCTTGTTGTTGTAATGGTTGTACTCGTAGTACTTGAAGTTCCATTCTGGTGGCTCGGATTCATTGTAGTTCTTCTCATTTTGGCTTCTGGCTTTGTAGGCTACAAGACAAAGGCACTTGCAGTACTCCAGGACAAGGCCGTTGTAACATACGGTGTATTCCATAAGAAGAGCCTCATTGTTCCAAATGCAAAAATTCAGAACATTGAAGTAAACATTAATCCTGTGTCAAAGCACTTTGGTGTTGCACATGCTAATGTAACTATCCTTGGATCAAAGCTTTTAAATGTTCATCCTATTGGATATTTTGAAAATAAGAGATTTGATGACCTCTTTGAAAACACAGTTAAGAGTTCTCCATTCTATGTAGGACACTAAAAAGTAAAAGGCTAATGGAAAATTCCATTAGCCTTTTACTTTTGGTTAAGTTAAATTCAATTATGCGTTAGCACCGAAGAAACGCTTAATTTCAATTTCACCGTTCTCAACTGAGTCAGAACCGTGGATGATGTTTGAACCTGTGCTTGTAGCATAGTCGCCACGGATTGTACCAGCAAGAGCTTCCTCGTACTTTGTAGCGCCCATGAGTGTTCTCATACCAAGAACAGCATTTTCACCTTCAACGATCATACCAACTACAGGACCTGATGTCATGTACTCAAGAATGCTTGGGAAGAATGGCTTGTCAGCAATGTGAGCATAGTGCTCTTTGAGGATTTCTTCGCTGAGGTTCATCATTTTCATGTCAGCAATCTTGAAGCCCTTCTTTTCAATTCTAGCAATTACTTCGCCCATAAGTCCGCGCTGTACGCAGTCAGGCTTGAGCATAATATAAGTTCTTTCCATAATAGATAACTCCTTTGTCAAAAAAATTTCGTGTTAATTTTATCAAATAAAGGGGAGTCTATCAAGTATTATTTTTGCCAAAATGAAACGCTCGGGTGGGTGTGACACTTATTTTCTCAGTATGCCTGACTTTTTTCTTTAAACTGCTTGACGAGGGCTTGTAATCTCTGTATAATGTCATACTGCATTATAATGGATTTCCCTATCCTTTTAGGGGTTTTCACTATGGCAGAATTTCCTATAAACATAAGGAAAATGGCAATTTTTTAGACAAAATGAACGGAGTGATTAAAGTCTATGGTAAAAGTTAAACCGACCCAACTCGGTACAACTACCCGTATGAACTTCGCAAAAATTAATGAAGTTATGGAAATGCCTAACCTCATTGAGATTCAGAAGAACTCATACAAGTGGTTCCTCGATGTCGGCCTGAAAGAAGTTTTCAGAGACATTTCAGAAATTACAGACTATACTGGCAACCTTGTGCTTGAATTTGTTGATTACACAATGGATGAAAAGCCAAAGTACACAGTAAGAGAGTGTAAGGAAAGAGACGCAACATACGCTGCTCCTCTTCGTGTAAAGGCTCGTCTTTACAACAAGGAGACAGGTGAAGTTAAGGAATCAGACGTATACATGGGTGACTTCCCTCTTATGACAGAGAGCGGTACATTCGTAATTAACGGTGCTGAGCGTGCTATTGTTTCACAGCTCGTTCGTTCACCAGGTGTATACTTCGGAATGACTCATGACCAGAAGGGTAAGGAACTCTATACTTCAACAGTAATTCCTAACCGTGGTGCATGGCTCGAATATGAGACTGACCAGAACGATCTTTTCTATGTTCGTATTGATAAGAACAGAAAGATTTACATTACAACATTCATCCGTGCTCTTGGTCTTTCATCAAATCAGGATATTCTTGATTTCTTTGGTGCAGACGAGAGAATTATAGCTACACTTGAAAAGGATACAACAAAGAATGCTGAAGAAGCTCTTCTTGAAGTTTACAAGAAGCTTCGTCCAGGCGAACCACCAACACTTGAGACTGCACAGGCTCATCTTGATGGTCTCTTCTTTGACGCACACAGATATGACCTTTCAAGAGTAGGTCGTTATAAATACAATAAGAAGCTTGCAATCAGCCAGAGACTTGTTGGAAACAAGCTCAGGAGACCTATTGTTTCTGAAACAACAGGTGAAGTACTTGCTGATGCTGGTGAAATCATTACAAAAGAAAAGGCTTATGAAATTGAGCAGGCTGGCGTAATGATGGCTTACCTTGACGTTGAAGACAAGGAAGTTAAGGTTGTATCAAACGGAATGGTAGATGCTCTTCCATTCGTTGAAGACCTTGGAATTACACAGGAAGATCTTATTGAAATTGCCATTAATGAAAAGGTTCGTCACACAATCCTTATGGAAATCCTTGATGAAGGTATTTCAAATAAGGACGACATGCTCCAGAGAATGCGTGAGCGTTGTGATGACCTCATTCCTAAACATATTATAATAGATGATATTTTTGCATCAGTTAACTATTTGAACTGTCTTGCTGATAACGTTGGTACAATCGACGATATTGACCACCTTGGTAACCGCCGTATCCGTTCAGTCGGCGAACTCCTTCAGAACCAGTTCAGAATTGGTTTCACTCGTATGGAAAGAGTTGTACGTGAGCGTATGTCTTTACAGGCTCAGGAGCCAGAGAAGGCAACACCACAGGCACTCATTAATATCAGACCAGTAGTTGCAGCAATCAGAGAGTTCTTTGGTTCATCTCCACTTTCACAGTTCATGGATCAGA
>DCGS01000074.1:0-767 GCA_002314645.1 Ruminococcaceae bacterium UBA1772 | reverse complement strand
AGAGACCGTGCCGGATTCGAAGTTCGTGACGTTCACTACTCTCACTACGGACGCATGTGTCCTATTGAGACTCCAGAAGGTCCAAACATTGGACTTATCTCTTACCTTGCTACATTTGCTCGTATTAACGAGTACGGCTTCATTGAGGCTCCATTTAGAAAGGTAGATAAAGAAACTGGTATTGTTCTTGACGAAGTTGTTTATATGACAGCTGACGTTGAAGACAACTACAGAGTTGCTCAGGCAAACGAGTTACTTGATGAAACAGGTAGATTTGCAAATGAGAAGGTAACAATCCGTTACAGAGACGAATTTGCAGAAGTTGACAGAATGGTTCCAGATTACATGGACGTTTCTCCAAGAATGCTTGTTTCAGTTGCTACATCAATGATTCCATTCCTTGAAAACGATGACGCTAACCGTGCTCTCATGGGTTCAAACATGCAGCGTCAGGCAGTACCACTTCTTAAGACTGTTGCTCCATTCGTTGGAACAGGTATGGAATACAAGGCAGCTACAGACTCAGGCGTTGTAGTTCTTGCAAAGCGTGCTGGTAAGGTTATCCACGTTGACGCTACAACAATTGAAATTGAAGCTGAAGATGGACAGATAGATTCATATGAGCTTACTAAGTTTATGCGTTCTAACCAGGGAACATGCATTAACCAGAGACCTATCGTTTCTCTTGGTGACAAGATTGTTGAGAAGCAAGTAATTGCTGACGGTCCTGCTACTGCAAACGGTGAAATTTCACCGTTTGCAGTAGC
>DCGS01000013.1:23875-24035 GCA_002314645.1 Ruminococcaceae bacterium UBA1772 | reverse complement strand
GTAAAAAGGCACTTGTTGTAACAGACGCAACACTTGTTAAGCTTGGCGTTATTAATCCAATGCTTGAGGCTATGGATGCAGAAGGCGTTTCTTATGTTGTTTATGACGGTGTTGAACCAAACCCTTCTATTGAAAACATTGAAGCAGCTTTTGATCTTTA
>DCGS01000013.1:23664-23852 GCA_002314645.1 Ruminococcaceae bacterium UBA1772 | reverse complement strand
AAGAACGGCTGTGACTGTATTGTAGGTTTTGGTGGCGGTTCTGCAATGGACGCTGCTAAGGTTGTTTCTTGCCGTGTTGCAAAGCCTCAGATGAGCGTTAAGCAGATGGGTAGAATGATGGGTTACTTCCCAGTAACACTTCCAGTTCCAGCAAAGACTCCATATCTTCTTCTTATTCCAACAACAGC
>DCGS01000013.1:23310-23549 GCA_002314645.1 Ruminococcaceae bacterium UBA1772 | reverse complement strand
GCATCTCTTGCAGCAGGACTTCCTGCTTACCCAACAGCAATTACAGCTATTGACGCTATGTCACACTGTATTGAAGGCTACATTGGATACGGTCATAACTACCGTTCTGATGAGCACTCAGAACGTGCTGTTAGACTTATTTTTGAAAACATTGATGCTGTAATTGCAGACGGTAAGAACCTTGAGGGACGTCAGGCTCTCTGTACTGCTGCTTACCTTGGTGGTCAGGCACTCAACAC
>DCGS01000013.1:23122-23292 GCA_002314645.1 Ruminococcaceae bacterium UBA1772 | reverse complement strand
GCAACAACAGGTTACGTACATCCATTCTGCCACAAGATTGGTGCAAAGTACGGTCTTGCTCATGGTCGTTGCATTGGTGCAGTTCTTCCAATCATGCTTGAAATCTATGGACCTGCAGTAGAGAAGAGACTTGCAAAGCTCGGTGTTGCAGCTGGCGTTTCAAACCCTGC
>DCGS01000013.1:19597-22997 GCA_002314645.1 Ruminococcaceae bacterium UBA1772 | reverse complement strand
TTGCAGATTCAATCATGGTTGAGAACTTTGTTTACCCAACAAAGAAGGTATTCTCAAGAGAAGAAATCTACAACATCCTTCGTGTAATTAAGGGCTAAGATAAAAGTTAAGAGCCGTCCATATGGACGGCTCTTTTTTATGCCTTTATTTCCTTTTTAGGTTTTGCCTTTATAAGGCCATCTACTTTGCCGTAAATGAAGTGCATTACGACTGTAATGAGAAGTGTTCCAAGAAGAACAAGTGCAAAGTAAATGTAGTAGTATTTTGTGTCTCCTGCAAGTGGAGTGAATTTTTGAAGAAGTATCATAGGAATTCTTTGGTAGATGTATATTTCAAATACGTGTGTACCAAAGAAGTTTAGAACCTTGTTTCCAATTTGAACCTTCATAAGGATGAGAACTACGAATGAAATGAAGATTACAGCGTACACGTTCATGTACATTGGAGTGAACTGGAAGCCGCCGAATTGATTCATATAGATGAATGCGCCGCCGAATAGGATGAGGAGGCTCAAATAACGCGCATTCGACTTTGTGACAACTTCGTATACCCTGTCCTTGTAGTATGCAAAAAGGACGCCTGCTGGGAAGCAGAGGACGGTGTCATAGTACCAGTATGACTTGATGGTCTTGAAGTATGCCACAATGTAAATGTAGGCGGCTGTAAATACGAACATAGAAAGGAATAGGAAGAAGTGCGATTCATTCTTGCCGAACAGCTTAAAGCTAATGTAAAATCCAAGATACAAGCAGAGAATTGCAAAAATGTACCAGTTGGAGTTTCCAATGGATGTCCAGCCGAAGAGTGCTGGGATTATTTCACCAATGGTGAAAGTGTTTCCAAGGAAATAGTTGAATGCAAGGTAAATTAAAACTGCAATGTCAAAGTTTAAGAGGACTGTGAGAAGCCTGTTTCTTGGGAATCCGTTTACGTAGTTTTCACCTTTTCTTTGGTAGGAAACTGCGCATCCGTAGCCTGAAATGAATAGGAACGACGTAACCATCATTTGACCCAGTGTTTTACACATTTGAACAATTGCCCAGCTATTTTCAACGTGCAAGTATCCACGCATGTGGGACACTAAAACAATGAAAATGAAAATACCATTTAGGGCGTTTGTTTGGTCTTTCCCCATGAAGTCGCTGTTAAAGCCTTTTCCAAAGAATTTAGCTTTGACAACAATGAAAACTAATAAAAGAACAACAATTAGAGCCATAAATTCGCCTCACTTCTTTCAATTTCTCTTTTATTATATCATTTGTATAAAAAATATGGTATTATTATCTTGGTTTTTTATTAGGGGGATGAAAATGTTTTCATATAAATTTTCCGTAATTATGCCAATATACAATTCAGAGGAATATTTACCTGAGACTATTGAATCGCTCACTGCTCAGGAATTTCCCTTTGAGGACGTTGAACTGGTATTCGTTAATAATGGTTCTCCGGATAATAGTGAAGAACTGTGTCTAGAATATGTTTCTAAATATCCAAATGTAAAATATTACTCTATAGAGGAACGTGGCGTATCTCACGCAAGAAACTTTGGCATTGAACATGCAAATGGTAAATATATTTTATTTTTGGACTCAGACGATCTCTTGACACCAGATACTCTTTCTGAAATATATAAGTTTTTTGAAAACCACTATGACGAAACTGATATTGTAACATATAAAATAGTACCTTACGCAGGTGGCAAACCTAAGGCAACTCACTACAGATACTGGTACCTTAAAAATACTGGTGTTTATGACCTTGAGGATCCAGACAACTGGTTCATTACACAGACAACAATTAACGTTTGTGTAAAGAATAGGGGTAAGGGCAACAATATTCTATTTGATACATCGCTTGTTATTCAAGAGGACCAAAGATATAATCTTGAGGTTTCCCTTGATAAGCGTACCATTGGTTTTGTTGCAGGACCTGAATATCACTATATTAGACATCTTGGTAGTGCAACAAATTCTAAGGAGCATTCATACTACATTTTTGAGGCAACAACAAATATGTGGACTGAACTCTTTAAGCGTTTTGATGAAGTGCCTCACTACATTCAAGCACTCTTTGTAAATGACGTAAGTTGGAAAGTCAACAGAGACATTTGGCTTCCACATCATTATAATGATGAAGCCTATGCAGACGCTCTTGAAAGAGTAATGTGGCTGGTTGAAAGAATTGACCCAGAGGTAATTATTAACCATCCAGTTATGAAATATAATGTGAAGTTTTACCTTCTAAAGCTTTGCAATTGTGGAGAGAGAATTAAACTCGACACAAGTGACAACAGAATTCGTCTTATGCTAGACGATGAAATCATCCATGACACAGACACCTTCACAATTGAAGCTCAGAGAATGAAGCTCATTGACTACAAGTTCAAGGCAGACTTCTCAATTTCACAGGTTGCTCTCTTCTTTACAGATGAGCAAATGAAGCTCTTCCTTGTACATGATGGAAAGAGGGAGGAAATACCTCTTCTCTGTGAAAACTATGAATTCTTTGAAGGTGCTAAAGCATACACTCCACACTACTATGCTCGTGTGGAACTTGACATAAGGGAAGTGGACAAGTTCCACTTTGAAATAGACTGCTTTGGCAGAACCTTCAAGCCAAAGTACACCTTTGCAGTAAATGACATATTTAATGCACGCAAGGTGGTTAATGCCGTATACAGAGGAAGCACATGCTTCAAGTTTGTTAAACGCACAGGTGAGTTTAAGGCGTTTAACAAGTACACTCCATACGGCCTTTACACACAGCTTGCTAAATTCATTTGGGACTGTGCGTACTTCCTTGTTCGCACAAATATGAAAATCCTTCTTTACCGTTGGTCAAAGAAGCTTCTTCGTAAGAAGAAACCTATTTGGCTCTACTGCGACGTAGAGAATGTCTTCGACAATGCATACATGCAGTTCATGCATGACTATGCCATTGAAGACGGGGTTGACAGATACTACTGCATCCACGAGTCAAACGTGGATAGAATTCCAGAACTCTTCGAGGGAGTGCCAGAGGATAAGATTATCATTGCTACTGGAAAGAAGCATAAGCGTCTCTTCCTCAACTGTGACAAGGTTATTACTGGCTACTCAAACCTTGGCAACATTTGTCCTTTTGGAGCGGGTACGCTTCGTTGGTACTATGACATTGTGAACTTTGAAGTTGTATATCTTCAGCATGGAATATTGCATGCATCGCTCAAGAACATGTACGCTCACAACCATTGCCAGGTTGACCGTGTTGTCGTGTCTTCAGGCTTTGAAGTGGAGAACTTCCAGTCGGATGTCTACAGATATACGGATTCTGAACTCATTAAGTCTGGAATGCCAAGATATGACTTCATTAAACGCGAGTCTGAAAAGCAGAATAAGATTCTCTTTGCTCCTTCTTGGAG
>DCGS01000013.1:15667-19473 GCA_002314645.1 Ruminococcaceae bacterium UBA1772 | reverse complement strand
CTTGAACGAATTCTTGAGGAGAATGACTTAATTCTTGATTTTAAGAATCATCCAAACTTTGCATGCTACAACCACCTCTTTGACATAAAGAATAAGAGGGTTCACCTTGTAGAGGACAGAACAAATATGGATGAATATCAGCTCATGATAACCGACTATTCGTCTATGGTATTTGATGCCGTTTACATTGGATGTCCAATCCTTTACTTTGTTCCAGACTACGAGCAGTTCATTGCAGGCGTGTCACACGGATACCGTGCTTTGGACCTTCCTCTTTCAGAGGCCTTTGGTCCATTTGCTCAGACTGCAGACGAGGTGCTTGAAAGTCTTGACCTTTATGCTAAGAACAAGTTTGTTCCAATTGAACCTTATAAGTCTCGTATGGATGGATTCTTCCTCCATTACGACGACAAGTGCAGAGACCGTCTCTATGACGGACTCATTGGGGACGGTTCTAAATAGGTGCATTTTTGCACCTGACAGGGACGGACAGAACGTCCGGACCTTCCGTCCGTTGGTCGGCCCTTTGGGCCTTTTGGGGACGGTTCTGTTTTCGTGCATAAATGCTTCATTTGGTGCCAGACCTCAGTGCAAATTTTGTGCTTGAAATTTGCTAAAAAAATAAAAAACTCCTCTCTTGCTTTGAGAGGAGTTTTTCTTATTATATAAGCAAATTTTAGACTTTCTCTTGGCTTTGAGGTCTGTCCCCAAATAGTGCAAAAATGCACTTAAACAGGACCGTCCCCAACGAGCTCAAAGAGCTCGCTCACAACGCGCTGCGTTGAATTTCCGTCACAGGCGGACATGAACTTGTCTCTGAAGTCAGCGACTTCACTAGAGACTTCAAAGCCGTTGTCACGGAGCTCTAAAAGAGCGTCTTTAAGTGCATCCTGACCTGTAACAAGCTTTCCTGGAATAAAGTCCTTGTATGGATAGTAGAAGTCTCTTTCTTTAATGTAGGAGTCAAGGTCCGTTGTGAAGAAGATCATTGGTTTGTTTAGAAGAGCATACTCGAAAATAATGGATGAGTAGTCAGTAACTAAAACATCTGCTGCACAAAGAAGTTTCTCTATTGGAACATCAGATACATCCATTGCAAAGCCGCGAAGCTCTGGAAGAATGTTTGGCTTCCTTTTTGCATATGGATGGAATTTTGTAAGGATGATGAAATCATCACCAAGATGTTCTTTAAGCATTGTGTACTTAAGGTCGGGACATCTTGCCTCGTTTATGTTTTCACCACGGAAGGTAGGGGCGTAGAGGACAATTTTTTTGTCCTCAGGCAAAGAGAGTTCTCTTCTTTGCCTTTTTACAAAAATGTCGTTCATGTAAACGTCCGTACGTGGAGTGCCCCAAGCGTGAATAATGTCACGACTGCAGTTGAATGCTTCCATGTATGCTGGGATGATTTCCTCTGAGGAAACAGACACGGCAGTGTAGTTTCTGTGCATTGGAAATTTCTCTACGGATTTTCTGTTTGCACCGAAGGATTTGTCTAGGGTTGAGTAGCCCCACTTCTTAAAGGCACCACATGCGTGCCAAAGTTGAACTACGTTTGCATTTTTTCTAGGACGGACCGCATAGAGTGGTAGAAAGCTTTCTGTTAGAAAGAGTGTGCCACTCTGTGCAAAGAGTCTGAGAAAAATGAGGCTTTGCTTGCTGCGTTCAAGTCTTGCAGAAGCCTTTGAACCCTTCACTTCTGAAGGGAAGCAGCAAAGCAGCTTGTAACGGCCATCTGCTTCGAGTTTTTCATATATAGGCTTCATATTGTCGGTGAGTCCGACACTATATGAATCCGCAAAAAGGACAGTGTTCTTGTCCATTTTTGTTGTGAGCTTGAAAAACTCAAACGCCGCTGGCCAAACAATACGATATTCAATGAATGTAAAAAGCTCGGATAGTTGTTTCTTAACGTTCATGTTACATCTCTCTTACAATTAAATTACATATTAACAGTATACACGTGAGATTGTTGATTTACAAATTATTTTATTGTAGTATAAAAGAGTACTATTATTTAGAAAAGAGGTAATTCCCATGGCATTTTGTAGAAAATGTGGAATAGAAATTGAAGATTCAGCAAAATTCTGTCCTGCGTGTGGTGAGCCAACTCATGACGACCCATTTGAAACAGCAAAGAATACTGCTGAAAGCAAGTTTAATGAATTAAATGACACAGAAGATTGTACAGATAAATACGAGAAGAGTGACATAGAAGATAACAAGATAATTTCTCTCTTCGCATACGCTGGTATTTTAATCCTTGTTCCTGTAATTGGTGCAAAGGGGTCACCATTTGCACAGTTCCATATTGCTCAGGGCATTAACTTAATTATTGCAGAAGTTATAATTGCAGCTGCAATTGGTGTTCTTTCAGCAATATTTAGCTTTAGTGCTTCACTTGGAGCAATCATCTCTATTATTTCTGGTGTTACAGAACTTGCAATTTTAGCTCTTATTATCATTGGTGTTATTAACTGCCTTAACGGTAGAGCTAAGGAACTTCCAGTCATTGGAAAGTGGAAAATTATTAAGTAATTAGAGGGTGTATAAATGGATCCAGTATACGTAACAGGTCACCAGAATCCTGACACAGACTCCATAGTTTCAGCCATTGCCTATGCGGCTCTTCGTAATGCACTCGGAGACAGACACTTCCATGCTGCAAGACTTGGCCACGTGAATGATGAGACTAAGAGCATTTTGGAGTACTTCAATATGGAGGCTCCAACATTCATAAAGAATGTTAGAACTCAGGTATGTGACCTTGAATATGACACACCTCCAACTCTTGGTAGAAACGTTACAGTAAACAAGGCTTGGGAAACTTTAAAGGCTTCTCATAAGGGTTCCGTACCAGTAGTTGAATCAGACGGAAAGCTCTATGGCATTCTAACAATAGGTGACATTGCATCGTACGTTATGAATGACATCTTTGAACTTAACCGTTCAGATATTCCAACCTGTGACATTGTTGAACTTCTTGGCAAGCCAATTGAAGGCATTTGCCGCACAGAGGATCTTCAGTTCTTTTGCGATTCAGACTACTTAGACGACGTAAAAGACAAAGTTCTAAACAGCCATTATAGAAGTTATCCAATAGTTGACAAGGATGGCGTTGTCATAGGCGCACTCAGTAGAGTACACCTCATTAAGCCAAACAGAAAGAAAATTGTTCTTGTAGACCACAACGAACTTTCACAGTCAGTTCCTGGTCTTCAGCAGGCTGAAATAGTCGAAATAATTGACCACCACAGACTTGCTGACATTCAGACAAATTCTCCAATATACTTCAGAAATGAACCTCTTGGCAGTACTGCCACAATCATTTCTCTCATGTACAGAGAAAGGGGAGTTGTGCCAGAGAAGTCCATTGCAGGGCTTATGGCTGCTGCCATTATTTCTGACACCGTAATGTTCAAGTCTCCAACTTGCACACAAGTCGACATAGACGCAGCTGAACGCCTTGCAGGCATTGCTGGCGTAACACTTGAAGAACTTGGAGACATAGTATTTTCTTCTAACTCAGCTGAAAACAAGCCAGTTGAAGAAATAATGTACTATGACTTTAAGGAATTCCTCATTGCGGGCTACAAGCTTGGAATTGGACAGATTACTTGTCTTAATTCTGAGGTTCTTCTTGAAAGAAAAGAAGAGTTCCTTGAGGAAATGGCAAAAAAGAAAAAGTCAGCTGATTATGACTATATTCTTCTCATGCTCACAGACGTACTTAAAGAAGGTACACACCTTCTCTTCATAGGCGACGAGGACACTATTTCTCAAGCATATGATGCAGATGCAAAGAA
>DCGS01000013.1:6442-15572 GCA_002314645.1 Ruminococcaceae bacterium UBA1772 | reverse complement strand
AAAAAGAACTCCGCACCGCGGAGTTCTTTCTTTTTATTCGCTAACTATGTTGTAGTAAACTTTTGCTGTCTTCTTGTAAATGAGAAGATAGAATATGCTGAATATTATGAATGCTACAACTGATGTAATTATTGCAAGGCTTAAATTTGTAAGACCAAAGAGCTGGATTATCTTCCAGTACATAGGGAATGCAAATGCCTGGTGAATACCTGCCATAACCATTGGTGCAAAGAAGACGGTTAAAACCTGAGAGTCTATGCTCTTTTTTATGTCTTCCTTTGTCATACCAACCTTTTTCATAATTTCAAACTTAGCCTGATCTTCAAAGCCTTCTGAAAGCTGCTTGTAGTAGATAATGAGTGTTGTTGCAGCAATAAACATAATACTAAGGATTATTGCAAGGAAGAAGAGACCTCCGAATGTGCTGTAGAAGTCATCCTTTTCAGCAAGACTGTTTTCACAGTTAAGACCATATGCCTCAAGGTTTGCGCTGTGAAGGTAGCTCTGTAGGTTATCATATGTTTCATTGAAGTTTCTAATGGATGCGTCAGCTGAAACACTGCTTTCTGGTGTGAAGAGGTTACAGTGGTAAAGCATAAGCATATAGCCACCAAGATAGTCTGTAGCGTTGTCAAAGGTGTGAAGAACATCAAATGATGGAATAACTACGAAAAGAGATGGAATTACAATTGCGTTAGCCTCACCAATGGTGAAAAAGTCAGAAAGACGCTCTGTAATTTTTAAATTTGGTCCGTGAGTAATAACGAGTTTGTCGTAGTCGTATGATGCTCTGGATGTGTAGAGTGCACATTCGCCATCTTTGAGGTTTAAGCTGGTGCCCATAATTCTGTTGTAGTCGTCCTGGGAAACAAAGTAAACTGAGCGAAGATTTGTGCCAGTTAAACTTGCGGCAGCGTCTGCGTCTGTGTTAATTGTTCCGTCAGAAAGAATTTCTCCGCCAACAGATGCAAGGTTGTATGTTATAGATTCCTTAATTTTTATATTGTTTTTCTTGCATGTGCTTGAAACAATTTCATCAATCTTTTTAGCTTCCTCGCCGTTTAGCGATTCAATAGTTGGAAGAGTCAATTGCAAATCATTCTGATATGGGTATCTGCTGTTTATACTGTCTTCTGCGCCAATATAAAGGCTTCCTGCAGAGCCAATCATTACAAGTACCATTGTTGCAAGAATGCAGATTGAGGCAAGTCCAGCGCCATTTCTTTTCATTCTGTAAGTCATTGATGCTACAGGAACAAAATGCTTCTTGTTGTAGTAGTATGACTTGTTCTTCTGAAGGATTTTGCAAAGTGCAACGGAACCTGCCATAAAGAGAAGGTATGTTGCAACAATAACCATAATTACTGCAATAAAGAATGTAATGAGTGCTGTTAAAGGCTGCTTTATAGATACAGCAAGATAGTATGAAGCAATAAGAATGATTGCTCCTAAAAGGGCAAAGAACCAGTTTGCTTTAGGTGGCTTCTCTCCGTGATTTTCACTGTGGAGAAGATCAAGTGGGTTTGTTTTTGAAACTCTAATTATTGAAATGATTGCAAGTAAAATAAAGAGAATGCCGTATATTTCAAGTGAGTATCTAACTGTTATAGGGGAAATGTGGAAGCCATAATCTATGTCTGCTTTAACAAAATAGAGAAGGGCAAGTTCTGAAAGCTTTGAGAAAAGAATTCCAAAACCAAGTCCGCCTATAATGCTGATGATGCTAACAAAAAGGTTTTCAAGGATGACAACTTTGTTTACATCCTTTTTACCCATACCGAGTATGTTGTAAAGTCCGAATTCCTTGTATCTACTCTTTGTTAAAAAGGAGTTTGTGTAGAGAAGGAAAAGGGCGGAGAATACCATGATTACGAACTTGCCAAGGGATAATACCTGGGCAACATTTGAGCCGCCACGCATTGTTTCAAGGATGGGTGAAACAGAAAGGGACTGCATAATGAAGTACATTGTAAGAACGCCCATACATGAAATGATATAAGGAATATAGATTTTCTTATTCTTTATAATTCCATTCCATGCGAGCTTTGGAAAGAAATTCGTTTTCATCTTTTGTCACTCCCTGTCTGAAGCATTGTGAGAGTTTCAGTTATCTTTTGGTAGAGTTCTTCGTTTGTTGACTCACCTCTGTATATCTGATGGAACACCTCACCATCCTTTATGAAGAGGACACGGTTTGCAACACTTGCAGCCTTGACTGAGTGTGTAACCATGAGGATTGTTTGACCTTCCTCGTTTACATCGCAGAAGAGGTTTAATACTTCGTCTGTTGACTTTGAATCAAGGGCACCTGTTGGTTCGTCTGCAAGGAGAATTCTAGGTTCTGTAATGAGGGCTCTTGCACATGCAACACGCTGTTTTTGACCGCATGAAATTTCATAAGGGAACTTCTTTAAAAGGTCTGAAATGCCAAGACGTGAAGCAAGTGGTTCTAAGAGAGCACTCATTTCGTCATGCTTTTTGCCTGCTAAAACGAGTGGGAGATAAATGTTGTCTTCAACTGAGAATGTGTCAAGAAGGTTGAAGTCCTGGAATACGAATCCTAGGTTGTCGCGTCTGAATGTTGCGCGGTCTGATTCTTTAATGCTTGCAAAGTCTTTTTCGTCAAGGATGACATTGCCCATTGTTGGTTTGTCAAGTGCAGCCAAGATGTTGAGGAGTGTTGTTTTACCTGAGCCTGATTCGCCCATGATGGCAATGAACTCACCCTCTTCTACAGTGAAGTTTACATCACGTAATGCTTCAACTTTATTTCCACCGAATCTTGTGGAGTATACTTTTTTTAGGTTTGTTACTTCAAGAAAACTCATATTTTCTTCCTCCGTCATTTATTTCTTGACTACAGTATACGTAAAACGGGAAATGCGCTCCATTTCATTGGCTTACATTTCCCGTTTGATTTCTTACATTTATGTAAGATTTACTCTTTTCTCTTGTCATACTGAGACAAATCAAGGTAAATCTTTGTTCCAACTGAAGGTGTAGATGAGGCTAAAATGCCTATACCTAGGTTGTCACAGGTCCTTTTGCAAAGGTACAGACCAAGACCTGTTGCGGTGTGATCAAGTCGACCAATTTTTCCTGTGTATCCTTTTTCAAAAATACGTGGAAGGTCTTCCTTTTCAATTCCAATGCCCGTGTCTTCAATACACAAAACGTTTTCATCTGACATGTAAATGCTAATGCTGCCTTCGTTTGTGTACTTGAGTGCATTTGAAAGAAGTTGTTCAAAGACAAATGCAAACCATTTTTCATCTGTTATAAAACTATATGAAATAGGCTCGTATTTTAACGATATTTTTCTTCCAATGAATTCACTCATAAACTTTTTGACTGAGCTTTTAATTATGTCGTCAAGGAAGTGCTTTCTAAATACATAGTCAGTAGATTCTGCGTCTAGCCTTAAATAGGTGAGTACCATTTCAACATACTGTTCAATTCTGAAAAGGTCTGCTGACATTCGGCGTGCTTCTAAAGAGTCCATATTTCCTAAAGTTAACTTCATAGAAGAAATAGGGGTCTTTATCTGATGCGCCCAAACTGTGTAGTACTCAACGAGGTCTCTATATTTTGCCTCTTCAATTTGCTGCTCCGTCAAAGCATTTTGCCTTATTTGACTAATGATTAATTTGTAGTCATCATCTAGGAATTCGCTTGACTCTGGTAGCATTTCAATCATTGCACTGGAAAGCTTTGCTGTGTATATGAGTGCATCATGTTTTTTCTTCTCACCAAGAAATGTAACTATTAAAAGTATAAAACCAATTACAGATGAAATGATAAAAGGGTAGATAACTGCCATAATTGGTAAATGATAAAGTTCAAAGGAGAGAAGAAAGATGAAGATGAACAGAATTATGAAAACTATGGTTACTTTTTTTGCTTTTAAGTATTTAAGAAATAAGTTCATACCCAACTCCATGCTTAGTAGTAATAAAGTCGAAAAGTCCTGAGGCTTCAAGCTTCTTGCGAAGTCTGTTTATGTTAACGGTTAATGTGTTTTCGTCAACAAATGCATCGGTTTCCCAAAGCCTTTCCATAAGCTTTTCACGACTTACAATTTTTCCTTTGTTTTCCATGAGACAGAGGAGGATTCTGTATTCGTTTTTAGTTAAGTCAATTTTCTGGTCGTTATATACGAGCGATCCATCGCCCGTGTTAAGGAATGCACCCCTATGTGACAGGACAGGAGCTGAGGAACCAAAGTCGTATGTACGACGAAGTAACGCTCCTATTTTTGCCATTAAAACGTTTGCATCAAAAGGCTTCGCAATGAAGTCATCCGCACCCATGTTCATGGCCATTACAATATTCATGTTATCTGCTGCAGATGAAATGAAAATAATAGGAACGCTTGACAGCTTCCTTATTTCACTGCACCAATGGTATCCATTAAAAAATGGCAAGCCAATGTCCATAAGCACTATGTGCGGATTAAACTCAGAAAACTCAGTTGTAACATTTCTAAAGTCAGAACACACACGCACTTCAAGGTCCCAAGACGAAGCAAGCTCACTTACAGCACTAGCTATTCCTTTGTCATCTTCAACTAAATAAAGCTTATACATAACTTCCTCCAAAATAAATACAATCAATTATAACATAAAAGAAAGAAAACAAAAATTAAGAATAAGCAAAGAAAAAAGGGAGTAGCAATTGCTACTCCCAAAATTTTTATTAAAGATCAATTGAAGGAAGATTCTGGAGTCTTCTAAGAATGTCATAGAAGAAGATTGCATAGTCGTCCTTGCTTTCACCGTTACCGCAGTAAGACATGTGGTCTTTAATTTCTGTTGGCATGTCATACCATACGCCTGGCTTAATGTTCTTTTCGCCAGCCCATGGTGTCCAGTTTTCATTCTTTGGAGCCTGCTCTGTACGAGTGTTTACAAGACCGTCATTCATCTTCCATGATTCGTCAATGAATGCATGGTTTGCATCTTCTGGGTTTCCTTTGTACTTACCAACAATAACTGATGTTGGCTTAAGAAGAGGAATCATTTCCTTAACAGGAACATAGTTTCCTTCAGCGTTCTTAACAGTTCTTGTAGCTGAGTATGAGAAGTAGTAGATGTTCTCAAATGCTTTCCAGTCAGCCATTCTTTCACGAGCCTTGTGAACGTAGAGGTCGTTAAGACAGCAGTCTTCTGACTCGTAATATCTCTTAGCATCCTTGTAGTTTGGCTTGAGGTTAGTCCACTTTCTCTGCTCTGGACGGCAGCCAAGGTTCCACTGTTCCATCATTGGGTCATATACATTACCAAATGGAATGTTACCAAGTACTGAAAGAAGTGTTACAAGTCCCTTAGCAATGTAAGGAGCTGGCTTCTCAATTGCATAGAGGAATGAAATACCATCATTTGCAGAAGCAAGTGTTGTGCATGAGTGAATCCAGTTTGTGTGACCACCCTTGAAGAAATCTGAGAGTTCCTCAGCTGGTGTGCCATCAATTTCTTCCTGGCTTCCTCTGATCATCATGTTTACGAAGAAACGAACTGTTGGACCACCGAATGAGTGACCAATTACGTTGATCTTCTTGATTTTTCCTTCTTCGTCAAGCTGACCCCAATCTGGAACCATTGCTTCATATGTGCGGCCATAACGTGCGTGGCCCATTTTTTCTGAGTGAACCTTACCGTAGTCTACTGTTCCGCCAACAATCTGAGCATAAGCTTCACAAGCTCTGTCCCACATTGAAGAGAAACCACTCATTGAAGGAGTGTAGAATTCTGTGCCGAGTTTTGCATACATTTTCTTAATGTCTGTTGAGAACATTCCAAAGTATGGAACATACTTTGAAAGGAGTTCGTTTTCGCCAAATCCAGCAAATCCGTGGAACATGACGAAAGGATAATTGTTAAGTCTTTCGTTTTCCATTGTGCGTCTCCCTTAATAATATAATTTTATAAAGCCCGTTAATTATACATTTTAGAAAAAGATTTTGAAACCCTAATTATTAACAAACTATTAATTACTTTTTTTACAATTGTTTGAAAAACAAGACAAGTGTAAAAGCTTTGTATTTGGTAAATTTTCTCATTAATAAACTTAATAGGAATGTCGATAATATTCTTGCAGACGCCAATACAAAGGAGTGTAAAAAATGAAGGGCAATAAAGCATCAGTACCAAGTGCTAGAGAAGCTCTTGATCGCTTTAAGATGGAAGCAGCGTCAGATGTTGGCGTAAACTTAAAGCAGGGCTACAATGGTGACCTTACTTCAAGAGAAGCCGGTTCAGTCGGTGGCCAGATGGTCAAGAAAATGATTGAATCATACGAACAGGGCATGAAGTAAGAACCCCATAGAAAAACACCTTCCCAAGTGGAAGGTGTTTTTTTGTCCTAAAAATGGGACTCGCAAATAATTGAAAAAGTTGTATAATGATGTTGCAGTATAAATAAGGGGGAAGAAATATGAAACATTTAGTTCCAATTATTGTAGCAGCATCCTTTCTAATTTCAGCAGCTTCAGTTACAACTGCTGTAATAGTAACAAATAATCAAAACAAGAAAATTAAAGAACTTGAAAAACAAATAAGCACAACAGTTGAATCAACTCTTCCGGATGACACTGTTTAAATAACCGTGGAAGATCAAGATAAAGAAAAAAACAATAACAACAAAGACAAAGATAAAAACAACAAGCCAACTCAAACAGTCTATAAGGATAAGAATGCTCAGTATAGACAGTATGAACTTAACAAAGAAAATACAAGACATGAGTCAGTAATGAAACAAATTAATGACAGCTATAGATTCACTGCTTCAGAAGAAGCTACATATAAAACCTATAACTATAATGAAGTTGTTGCAGAACAGAATAGACTTCAAACTGTATATAATGAGAAAGAAGATGCATATTTTTGGTGTCAAGATACCGCTGAATATACTGACCATATCTGTGGTGATCCAAATGAAAAAGAACACATTAAAGAATACAATGATGCCATAGATGCTAAGGTTGCTAAAAGTAAAAGTGAGCGTGATCAAGCTGAAAAAGAGTATTACGATTATTGCAAAAAATATGAAAGATACATTGACTGGTATCATTCATATAATGACAAACAAAGGAAAGTAACAGCTGAAAATGAACTACATCAGAAGAACATTAATGAAATAAATCAGAAATACAGATGAGTCAAATAGTGTAATAGACAGAATAAGAGCGACAAACATCCAAGTGTGTTTGTCGCTCTTATTTAAGGCCTAAAATATAATCTGCTGAAATTGAATAGAACTTACAAAGTTTAATGATATGACGGATAGGTATTTCATTTATACCTTTTTCATACCTGGAGTAAACTTGCTGGGTTGTATTAAGAACCTTAGCAATATCACTTTGTGTTAAATCCCTGTCTTCTCTAAGTTCACGCAAAACCTCATAGTATTTTTTCATACAATCACCACCGCTAGTTTAGTACATTTAACAGTTTGTGTTGCTCTTTTACATTATAATCGGTGTAACTTAAATTAGTCTTTATTTGTATAAATGGCTAAAATGTTTTTTTGAGTAATTATATTTACTAAAAAGTGTATTTCTATATATATTATCGGTGAAAAGTTAGAGTTTATTATTATCAAATGCCTTTATAAAATAAATATGCTAGTTATGATAATTCATATAGGTTTTATGAAAGGTATTCTTGTAGTAGCACGTTGATTTATAATTGTATTAATATGTAATGAAGGGAATATGAATTGGATGGAAGTTATAGCTTGGCTTATTCCTGCGGCGGGCTTTATGACCTGGTTGCTTGACAAATACCATTTAATACCATATAATACAAACGAAAGGTAAACCATTCAGACGGTTTACTGTTGGGTTTTATTTTTTAAAAAACCGCTCAGTTACGACCTGGGCGGTTTTTACGTTTTATATTTATCTTAAAGAATTCAATTTTAATTGAATAATTGTTGATAGAAAACGATATTGTCATATACTCACCTCCTTAAAAGAGATGAGTAAACCGCCCTTAATGAATGGAATACCTTCCATATATATAATCGAAAAAAACAGGCAAAAAAGGACATGATTGGTACAAGCGGTAGTTTTATTGGAATGAATGGTAAAAGAGCTATGAACTTTGTGTTCATAGCTCCTTTGTTTTTGTTTCATTTATTAAGTGTGTTTTCTTTTATAAATACTTTTTTATATATTCCTTAACATATGAAAAGTATTCATCATTGTAATTGAATTGTGAAGCACTGTGTGAAGTGTTAGGGAAGATGTGAAGTTCACGTGGGCAGGTTAGGGACTCGTAGTTTTGGTAGCCCATTGAGACTGGGACAAAGATGTCGTCGTCACCGTGCATGATCATGGTTGGAATTTTTATGTCTTTGTTGTGGTCAATTGGGGCTGCGTCTTCAAGGTTGTAACCTGACCTTAAGTGGTAGTATTTAGAAAGCGCTGTAACAAGAAGTGCAGCAGCTGTTTTAGGTAAGTGGAATGCTCTGAGGACGTGGTAGAACTCATCTTTAGCTGAAGTGTAGCCACAGTCCGCTATGAGGCATTTTACTGACTTTGGAAGGTCAGGGTGAGCTGCTGTTAAAAGAGCGGTGGAAGAGCCCATAGAAACGCCGTGAAGGAGGACCTTAATGCTAGGTCCTTTTTCTTTTTCTAGGAACTGGAGCCAAAGAACTGTGTCGTTGGATTCTTGGTCACCGAATGTAACGGCGTCGCCCTCGCTTCTTCCTTCATGTCTGTGGTCCATTACAAAAACGTTGAGGCCAAGCTTGTTGTATTCACGTATGTATCTGCAGGCATCTGTGAGGCCTGTCATGTTGAAGCCGTGAGTGAATACTACGTACTGGTTTGTTGGCTCTTTAGCTTTGTAAAGGGTGCCATAGAGGGTATGACCGTGTTTGTTCTGAATTGTATACTCTTCTTGTGGAAGCGCTTTGTCATATGCAATGGAACCGTTAAGTGGGAATCCATTCATTTCATTTCCTTTAATGAGCATTCTTGAAAGTGCACCAAGGTTTGTTTGGTACTCTGCAAGTGTGTAGAGGATTTCAGGAGTGGTTGTATCCATTCCTTCATACACAGCATCTCCTTTAACCTGGAAGATTGCCTGATAGAGTCCTTCAAGGAATGCAATTGGAACTATTGGTA
>DCGS01000013.1:4192-6334 GCA_002314645.1 Ruminococcaceae bacterium UBA1772 | reverse complement strand
TTCTTTTTATTTATGTTTTGTTTTTTAATAGTCGTGTTCGTCTGTGAGGATGGCTTCTGCTACACGTATGCCGTCAACACCAGCGGAGACAATACCACCAGCGTAGCCAGCACCTTCACCGCAAGGGTAGACACCACCGAGGACGTTTTCTCCTTGGAAGCATTCGTAGAAGTCGCCACGTACTATGCGGACAGGGGAAGAGGATCTGGTTTCTGGTGCAGTGAGGACTGCTTCGGGAAGTGCAAATCCTTTAAGCTTTCTGTCCATTTGAAGAATGGCGTCTGCCATTGTGTCTGTTACACGCTTTGGAAGTATGAGACGAATGTCGGATGGAGTTGTACCTGTTGGACAACTTGGAGTGACAGACTGGAGCTTTGTTGACTTCTGATTTTTAAGGAAGTCGCCAACGAGCTGACAAGGGGCTGTGTAGTCTTTACCACCAAGTTCAAATGCCTTTTGCTCAATTTGTCTTTGAAGTTCAATACCAGCAAGTGGGTGGTCTGAAGGGAAGTCATCAGGCTCAATGCCGACGAGGAGGGCGGCGTTGGAGTTCTCTTTGTCACGGGCATATTCACTCATGCCGTTGACAACTACTCCGCCTTCTTCAGAGGAGGCACAAACTACTGTACCACCTGGACACATACAGAATGTATATGCACCACGACCGTGGTCTGGGTGGCAGGCCATCTTGTAGTTTGCAGCACCAAGTGCAGGATGTCCAGCAAAGTCACCATACTGTGCTTTGTCTATCATTTCACGTGGGTGCTCAATTCTTGTGCCTACAGAGAATGCCTTTTGAATTATGTTTATGTTCTTTCTGTAGAGCATTTCTACAGTGTCTCTTGCAGAGTGTCCTATTGCAAGAACAACAGTGTCTGTTTCTAAGTCAACAAGACTTCCGTTTTGGTCTTTGTATGTTACACCGTGGATGTAGTTGTTGGCAATTATGAGGTCGGTGAGCTGACATCCAAAGTGGATTTCACCACCAAGTTCAATTACTTCTTTTCTAAGGTTCTTAACTACATCTACAAGCTTGTCTGTTCCAATGTGAGGATAGTTGGAGTAGAGGATTTGTTCAGGTGCACCGAAGTGTACAAACTCAGTGAAAATCTTTCTCTGCTTCTTATCCTTAATTCCAGTGGTGAGCTTGCCATCTGAAAATGTTCCAGCACCACCTTCACCGTATTGGATGTTTGATTGTGTATTTAGGTTTCTTGTAGTCCAGAAGTTGTGAACATCTTTAGTTCTTTGGTCGACGTCATTGCCTCGTTCAAGGACAATTGGTTTGAGTCCTGCACGTGCAAGCATGAGTGAGCAGAACATACCAGCAGGGCCAAATCCAACAATTACAGGTCGGAATGTTGACTTACGTTTTACTTCTACTGGCTCGTATTCATAGAACTCAGATTGTGACACTCTTCTTGAGTCTGACTTCTTAAGAATTCTTTCTTCATTTCCATTTATTTCAACGTCAACAGCACAAGAGAAGAAGATGTTTTCTTTCTTTCTTGAGTCAATTGATCTTTTGAAAATGGACATACTTGTTATGTCCCCAGGTTGTATGTGCAGAACTTTAGCTGCAGACTTTTTAAGGTCTTCCTCTGTGCCATCAAGAGGAAGTTTGAGTTCATTAATTCTTAGCACGTTCTGCCACCTCCAAACCTACTTGTATTCCAGAACCCCATGCAAAGTGAAGGTTGTATCCGCCGCAGATTCCATCTACGTTGAGAAGTTCTCCACTTATGAAAATATCTGGATTTTTGTTTGATTCAAGATTGTTGTTCACTTCGTTTTTAGACACACCACCGTGGGTTACCTGAGCATCTTTAAATGACTTGGTTCCAGTTGGTGTTAGAGTGAACGACTTGATTCTGTCGACTATGTTTTCTACATCTGTTTCGTCTTTTGTTATATAGTCTATGAGCTTCTGATTTAGAATGCCTTGAAGTTTCTTTTTTGGTTCTTCTTGGAGGAATTCTTTAAGTTCCTCTCTGCTTATTGATGGTGCAAGGTCAATTGTTATTTTAGTTTGTTGACTTTGTTTTAGAGCATCATTCAAAGGAGAGGAAAGCTGCATTGTAGCAATGCCAGAAATACCATAGTCGGTGAAAAGGATTTCACCTTTTTCTTTTATTTCTTTTG
>DCGS01000013.1:0-4123 GCA_002314645.1 Ruminococcaceae bacterium UBA1772 | reverse complement strand
TTGTGAGAGTTATTTCTCCTCTTACACGAACACCTTTGAGTTCTTTGGTGTCTTCCTTTGTTGTCATTTGAACAAGGGCAGGGGAAATTGGCTCGTATTTTATTCCAAGGTTTCTTACGAACTTGTATCCGTCGCCATCACAACCAGGTCCCACTTTACCACCAGTTGAAATGAGAATGAAGTCTGCTTCGTATTCATTTTTGTTGGTGGTTACTTTTTTGTCTGTTTTTATATCTATGACCTGTTCATCGGTTTTGATGTTTATGTTAAGTCTTTCAAGTTCGTTTATGAGAACTTCTCTTACGGATGAGGCTGTCATGGAAAGAGGATATATTCTTCCTTCTTCAGAGGTTGTGAAAAGACCAAGTTCTTTAAAGAAGCATTTGCAATCATCTGGTGAGAAGTTGTTGATTATTAATTTTGTAAGTTCTTCGTCTCCATAGTAGTGGTCTTTTTGGATGTCCTCGTTGGAGAGGTTACATCTGCCGTTACCTGTTTGAAGAATCTTTTTGAGGATGGAGGATTGTTTTTCTAGGATTGTTACATTGAGGGTAGGGTTATTCTTTTTTGCGGTTATTGCAGCTGCAACACCAGAAGCGCCGCCACCAATTACAATGAATAATTTCTGATTCATATAGATCCTCCTTTGTTTTTTGTTTTTCTAGTTTATTACAAATGTTTTAAAAACTCAACTGTCATTGACTAAAAGTTTACTTTATAGTATTATATACGGGTACATTTTTGATTTAAGAGGTGTTTTCTTGAAAGGTATTATTCTTGCGGGCGGTTCAGGCACAAGACTTTATCCGCTTACCCGCGTTACCAGTAAACAGCTTTTACCTATTTACGACAAGCCAATGGTATTTTATCCATTGTCAATGCTTATGCTTGCTGGAATTAGGGACATTCTCATTATTTCAACACCTAATGACACACCTCGTTTTGAGGATCTTTTAGGTGATGGATCGCTCTTCGGTCTTAATATTGAGTATGCAGTACAGGAGGCTCCAAATGGCCTTGCTGAAGCATTTATTATTGGTGAAGAATTTATCGGAGACGACACAGTTGCCATGATTTTAGGCGACAATATCTTCTATGGAAACGGCCTTGGACATATACTTAGACAGGCAGCAGCTCTTGCTAATTCAAAGGAGGGCTCAAAAGCCACTATTTTCGGTTATTATGTAGATAACCCACAGGACTTTGGCGTAATTGAGTTTGACAGAGACGGTCACGTTATTTCTATTGAGGAGAAACCAACGGAACCACGTTCAAACTATGCAGTTACGGGAATGTACATCTATGACAACAGAGTTGTAGATTTTGCTAAACAAATTAAGCCTTCACAGAGAGGCGAACTAGAAATTACAGACATTAACCGACTTTATCTTGAGGCGGGCGACCTCGAGGTAAAACTTATGGGACGCGGCTTTGCGTGGATGGATACAGGTACTGTTGACGCGCTTAATAACGCTGCGAATTTTATAAAGACACTCGAAGAGGGACAGGGAATTATTATTTCTGCCCCAGAAGAAATTGCATATAACTCAAGGTGGATTTCAAGAAAAAAGCTTCTTGAATCCGCTAACCTATACGGAAAATCGAAGTATGGAGAACATCTTCGTCGTGTTGCAGATGGAAGAATTCTCTATTCAGAACGCTTCGGTGAACGCCCATATTGGGGACGTGACGCTGAAGAATAACAAGAATTTAGAGGTATTGTGCTAATGATTACGGTTACAGAAACAGAACTCAAAGGCGTTTATGTCATTGAACCAAAGCTCTTTGGAGACAACAGAGGCTGGTTCATGGAGTTTTTTTCAGATAGAGACTTAAAAGCAAATGGCATTGACGTTGATTTTGTTCAGGATAACCGCTCTTTTAGCGCAAAAAAAGGCATAATTCGTGGACTTCATTTCCAAAGAAATCCTATGTGCCAAGCTAAACTTCTTACATGTCTTCGTGGTGAAATTCTCGACGTTGCAGTCGATCTTCGAAAGAATTCACCAACCTACAAAAAATGGATATCAGTACGTCTTACAGAGGAAAACAAAAAGCAGCTCTTTATTCCAAAGGGCTTTGCGCATGGTTTTGTAACTCTTACAGATGACGTTGAAATTATGTATAAATGTGACGCGTTTTATTCTCCTGAGCATGACGGAGGAATACGCTTTAATGATCCAGATATAGGTGTTGAGTGGGGTGTAGAGAATCCCATTTTATCAGAAAAGGATGAGAAGCAGCCATTTTTAGCTGACATTGAAGAATCTCTTGATTTCTGATTTACATAGTCGTTTTCGCCCTTAATAATTTAAGGGAGTTTTATATATGAAAATTTTTGTTACAGGTGTTACAGGACAACTTGGCTACGACGTAAAAAAGGTGCTTTTAGCACGTGGGCATGAGGTTATTTGCCCAACTAGAGAAGAACTTGATTTAACCGACATGAACTCGGTATTTGTATATATGGACGAGGAAAGACCAGACGCTGTTATGCACTGCGCTGCATATACTGCCGTTGACAAGGCACAAAAGGAAGCAAATTTGTGCCATGACATTAACGCTGCAGGTACACGTATTTTGGCTAAAAACTGTTCTCGTCTTAGCATACCTATGCTCTATGTAAGTACAGATTATGTGTTTGATGGAACGGGTGAGGAGCCTTTTGAAATAGATTCAAAGAAGGGTCCTTTAAACGAATATGGTCTTTCAAAGCTTGCTGGTGAAGAGGCAGTACGTACTCTTTGCAACAAGTACTTCATAGTCAGAACCTCATGGGTTTTTGGCATGAATGGCGGAAATTTTGTTAAGACTATTCTTAGAATAGCAGACACAAAAGACAGAATTACTGTCGTAAATGACCAGACTGGTTCACCAACATTTACTGAGGATTTAGCGCCACTTCTCTGTGACATCATTGTCTCAGACAAGTATGGTGTATACCATGCTACAAATGAAGGCTTCTGTACCTTCTGTGAGTTTGCGCAGAAAATCATTTCAATGTCTGGTAGAAATACAAAAATAATTCCAATTACATCTGCACAGTACAATGCTCCTGCAAGAAGACCATCTAACTCTCGTCTTTCAAAGCAGTCTTTAGTAGATGCTGGTTTTGATCTTCTTCCACCATGGGAGGATGCTCTTGGTCGTTTCCTCAAGGAATATGAAAAATAAAATAGGTTAATTAAAGCACTGCCGTTAATACTAACGGTAGTGCTTATTTTTTGTTTTATTTATATTTTTTATTTTTTTTATAATTTTTATTTTAATTTATTTGTTATTTGTTGAGGGGTTTGTATGAATAAGAGGGTACTTGTTGTTTTTGCTTTGTGTGTGGTGTCGCTTGGTGCTTTAAGTCTTAGGATATTGTCTATTGATGCGGGACGGTATGCGGAGGTTGGGACGTATCAGAGTAGTAGACGAGTGGAGATATCAAAAAGTAGAGGGTATATATACGACAGGAATATGACGCCAATGGTTAATGACACGTCTTTTTCTGCTTTGGTTATGAAGCCTACGATTAGTTCTTTGAATTTTGTAAGGCCTTTTGTTGGACCTGAAAAACTGGTGTCCATTAAAGAGAGCTTTTCTACGTGCAACCCATATCTTTTAAAGCTTTCTTCTAAGGTTGACGCACATTCCACGGGCGATGTACGTGTGGTTGAGTACAAAAGACGATATGCAGACAAGCAGTACTGCACGAATCTTATTGGGTATTTGGATTCCTCGGGTGCTGGTGTGTCTGGAATTGAGAAATGTTACGATTCATACCTTTCTTCTAATTCTGGAATTCTGTCTGCCGCATTCTATGTGGATGCACGCGGAAATGATCTGAGCGGTATAGATTTAGAAATTGTGGACGACAATTATGACTCGTCTGCTGGCGTTGCGTTGACAATTGATTTGAAAGTTCAAAAGGTTGTTGAGGATTCCTTGGACAAATACGGTATAGACTCGGGCTGTGCAATTGCAATGGATCCGTACACTGGGGCAATTCGTGCAATGGCAAGCAGGCCCTCCTTTAATCCATTGGATGTTGCGTCATCTCTAAATGCACCTGGTTCACCTTTGGTAAACAAGGCGTTGGCAGCGTACCCTGTGGGCTCAACCTTCAAGGTGGTGG
>DCGS01000079.1:29173-36456 GCA_002314645.1 Ruminococcaceae bacterium UBA1772 | reverse complement strand
TCAATAATTACAGAGTCCTTTGTAAGCTTTCCTGACTTTTCTGCGTCCTCAATCATTGCCTTTGCAATTCTGTCCTTAACAGAACCTGCTGGATTGAAATACTCAAGCTTTGCAAGAATTTTTGCATTAAGCTCGTCGTTCTTCTCAATATGTGTGAGCTCTAAAAGAGGAGTTTTACCTATAAGTTGATCTGCTGATGTATAAATGTTTGCCACTTGAAACATCTCCTTGTTTTGTAGTATGGACACATACTACCACCTATTTCCTACTTTGTCAATAGGTTTATAGGATTATTTTGGGGACGGTTCTCAAATCGTGCATTTTTGCGCTGTTTAGGGACAGACCTCGGCGGACTTTTTGAACTAAAAAAGCGTGATTTTCACAATTTATTTACATTGTGAAAAACATGCTTTTACAATATAACAAAATCCCATAAATAAAAGAACGGGCGGCAACAAGGCCACCCGTTTTTTTGTTTTATGGTGAGTCGAGGTCTGGCACCAAATGATGCAAAAATGCACTAAAAGAGAACCGTCCCCAAAAGGCCCAAGGGCCGCCAAATCTCGGACGGAGTGCACTGACGTTAGTCCGTCCCACGTCGACTCAAGAATGAGTCGAACAGAACCGTCCCCTTTGACTTACAAAAAAAGACGAGACCTATTGGTCTCGTCCTCTTTATTGGCAGCGGAATAGGGATTCGAACCCCAACAAACAGAGTCAGAGTCTGTCGTGCTACCGTTACACAATTCCGCTAAATTTAAGAAGCTGAAATCAGCTTCTTTTAAACGTAAAATTAAACGGCACGCTGAACCTTTCCTGAACGAAGGCAACGTGTGCATACGTATACTCTCTTTGGAGTTCCGTTAACAACAGCCTTAACTCTCTTTACGTTTGGCTTCCATGTTCTGTTTGAACGTCTGTGTGAGTGAGATACAGCAATTCCGAACTTTACGTCCTTATCACAGAATTCGCATTTTGCCATGTCCGGCACCTCCTTTAGTCTTTGTGGCTACGCCACGTGAAAAGTAACAGAGTTATATTAACAAAAAGCAAGAGGAAAAGCAAGTGTTTTTTTTAGAAATTTTAAAATTCTTTATTTCACTTGCTCTCCCAGTGGATACATATCATTTAATTCTTTAATAAATGACTCCCAAGTGTTACCTTCTGCTTTCTTAAGATGCATCATTTGACCAGAGTCTGCATCGTATGCTTTGAACATTCCATTAAGTTCAGCAAAGTATATTGTTCTGTTCTTAAACTCGGTAGGTGTGAACTTATGACGACCTACTGCGTAGTCGACGTTTTTACTTGTTGGATCACATGAATTTACAACAATGCTGTATGCACCAACAGTTACGGTTGTAGTCTTAATATCTGGCGATGGTTCACCAGAAGACTTCTTTGTTGTGGTTTCAGGTTCAGTTACCACTTCACCTGCTTCATTTGTAACAACCTCTGTTGTTGTCTCATCAGATGTTGTTACGCCTTCGTCTACAGGAACTTCTGCCTCAGGCTTATCTCCACCCAAAACAAATACTACAACCACTACTATTATTACAATTAATAATAGGGCAGCGACGATTATTAGAATGAGAGGTGGCTTTCCACCCTTCTTTGCTTCTTTAAGCGCCTTCTTATGCTCGACAAATCTTGCATTCTTTTCTTCTTTGGCTTTTTTCTCAGCAGCAATTCTATCCTTTTTAAGCTGCTTGTTGGCCTTCTCTTCAATTTTGCGTGTCTTAAGAGCAGTCTTTTCTTCAATTTTTTTCTTTTGCTCTTCTATTTTAAGTTCGGCGCGTGCTTCAGGAGAAAGAGCCTTGTAAGCTTCCTTTTCAAGTCTCTTCTTTCTTTTTGCGCGAACCTTTTCCTGCTCTTTTAAGACCTTGTCAAACTTGACCCATTTCTCGGCCTCTTTAATGGCCTCTTGTCTAAGAGCCTCTTTTTCGGCATCCTCTATTTTCTTTTGAGCCTTAGCCTCAGCCTTTTCTTGCTTCTTCTTGGCTGCAGCTTCGGCTTTTTCAGCCTTCTGTGCTGCCTTCTCTTCGGCAAGCTTCGCTCTGCCCTCAGGACTTTTGCGGTATGCCTTCTCCTGGGCTTTCTTTGCCTTCTTCTCTGCAGCGGCTGCTTTCTTATCTTCAGCCTTCTGCTTCTTGGACTCCTTGCCCTGGACCTTCTTCTCAGCGGCCTTCTGTTTCTTTGCGGCCTTGTCCTGAGCCTTCTTTTCAGCAGCCTTCTGCTTCTTGTCTAAGGCATCCTTTTTCTTCTTAGCAGCAGCCTCAACCTTTTTCTTCTTGGCTTCGGCTTTCTGTTCAGGGGTGAGCTTCGGCTTTTTCTCTTTTTTCTCTTTTTTAGGCTTCTTTTCCTTTGCCAATTCCTTTTCACTCCTATGAAACTGAATCCTTCAGTAAGTTTAAGAAATCATCTAGGTTGTATTCTGTGCCTTCATACATTTTAGAAACAATGAATTCATTTGTTTCGTCAATATAGGCGGTAACAACTAGTGGAGCATCTTCTATGGAGTCATCTTTTGTACATTCAATTCTGTATTTTACTCCATCAATTTCAACGGTTTGGTTAACCGCTGTATTGTAAGAAGATGAATAACTCTCCATATCTTTATCGGCAGGAATTTCCGTTTTGTTTATATTTTCGCCAAGACTTTCTTCAGCATTGCCAAACATTGAATCATCTGTTGAGTTTGAGGAATAGTCTGCAATATCATTTACTCCTGCACCATTCAAGATATTTCCATCTTTACTCAATGAAATTTTAGAGAGTGGAATTGCAAGAATTACAAGGACAGCAATACATGCCGCTATCCCAAGCCAAGTGTTGCGTCTCTTTTTTACGGGCACGACGGCTTCAGCTTTATACTCGTCAGCCTCTAAAAGGAATTCGTCATCTATATCCGTCATTGCTCTCAAAAGTTCTTCGTTCATACGCTGACGCCCTCCTTTTCTAGGTATTCTTTTAAGGATTCGCGCGTTCTGTGAAGGGTGGTTGCAACCTTGCTTTCCGAAAAGCCCATTTCTTTTGCAATATCAGAAATGGACTCTCCGTACCAATATCTTTTTACAAACATAACGCGCTTATCTTTATTTTGATCTTTTAAAAATGAATTAAGTAGCTCCGTTAAATTAACGTCACTAAAGTTTTCTGTCTTGTCGGGAACACAGTCCTCAAGTTCAGACAGAAGAACGTCCGTGTTACCACCACGCTTTTCAGCGTGCTTCTTTCTGTATAAATCCAAGGCAAGATTTCTTGAAATTTTGCCAACGTAGGATTTTAGGTTCTCAGGTTCCTTTGGAGGAATAGAATTCCAGGTGGAGAGGTATGTGTCGTTCTCACACTCGGATGAATCGCTCACGTTTCCAAGGATGTTCATGGCAATTTTGAGAATGTACTGGCCGTATTTAGTTTTCGTTTCCAAAATGGCAGATTCAGATCTGTTAAGATACAGAATTACTATCTGTCTGTCCTCCACTTTCCTCACCCTTGTCCTTCTTTGTCTTTATGGCCTTTACGGCCTTCTTTATGATTATACCAAAAACTAAAAGAAGTGCAATGAATGGGATGGCAGAAACAAGCCAAATAATCATAGCGCGGAATCCATCGCCAATTTCAAACACGGTTTCCTTGAAGCCTTCCTTCATTTCATACCAGAAACCTGTCTCGGTTGGAGTCTCCCTGTCCACCTCGCAAATTGTCATTGAAACGGTTGTATAGTCCACGTCGTTCTTCATGCGCGCCATCATATTCTCGTTATACTGGATCTCCGAGCTCACCTCAGTAAGTTTGTCCTGAATGGCAATTGTGTCACTGAGCGATCCAGCTTTCTTTAAAAGACCCAAAAGAGTTTCCTTCTGAACCTTGAGTTGCTCAAGTCTTGACTCAGTTTCAACGTAGTCTGATGTAATGTCATTAATGCTCACGTGCTTCTCTGTAACGGTGAATTCTTTTGTAATGTATGCAAGAAAATCGTCCACTTTATCCGTTGGCACTTCAGCGGTAATGGTTGCATACTTGTGCTCGTAGTTATAGGCATTGCCCATAGTTTCATCGCTCTGTGAAATGTAGCCGTTAAGGTCTTTTACTTTACACCTAAGCATTTCAAGTGTCTTGTCATACTCAAGAGTCTCAATAGCAGCCCTGACATCCTTCGTAACTACGTGCTCCATTGGCTTCTCTGCAATGTTGTATGATTCCTCTCTCACTTCATCAGATTCATCCATTGAGGCACCAAAATTAGAGTAGTAGCCTGCACCCATGTTCATTGTGTTTTTGTCATATGACTTTCCGTTTGCACCCGCTCCAATACCCCATGCAAGCATAGTAAGTATTACTGCAGAAGATAGAATAATTGCTGTAATTTTTTTAGACATAAAAAAGCCCGCCTTTCAAAGTATCTTTCACTTTAAAAGACGGGTTTAATTTTTAAATATTACAAATTATTTTAAAAGATTTTCAATTCTCTTCATTGCTTCAACTGTGTTTTCGTAACTGCCGAATGAAGTGAATCTAAAGTAACCCTTACCGCATTCGCCGAAGCCCTCACCTGGAGTACCAATTACCTGAACCTCGTTGAGGAGAAGGTCAAAGAACTCCCATGAGCCCATACCGTTTGGACACTTAACCCAAACGTATGGTGAGTTCTTACCACCAGTGTATGAAAGACCAAGTCTGTCGAATGTCTCAGTAATTACCTTTGCATTCTTTCTGTAGTAGTTTATGTTCTCCTGGATTTGGCTGAGGCCTTCCTCTGAGAAGACAGCAGCAATACCACACTGGATTGGCCATGAAACACCATTATACTTTGTAGAGAGTCTTCTGTACCAAAGGTTATAAATGTTGTGGCCATCTCTTTCAAGGTCTCTTGGAATTACAGTGTAACCACCACGTGTGCCTGTAAAGCCTGCTGTCTTTGAAAGTGAGCAGAGCTCAATTGCACAAGTACGAGCACCTGGAATTTGGAAGATACTACGAGGGCAATCATCTGTAATGAATGATTCGTATGCGCAGTCGTAGATAATGATTGCATCATTTTCATTTGCGTAGTTTACCCACTCAAGAAGCTGCTCCTTTGTGTATGCAGAACCTGTTGGGTTGTTTGGTGAACAGAGGTAGATAATGTCTGAGTGAACACCCTTTGGAGGCATTGCACAGAAGCCATTTTCCTCAGTAGCATTAGCGTAAACAATCTTTCTGCCAGCCATAATGTTTGAGTCAACATAAACTGGATATACAGGATCTGTTACAAGAACTACGTTGTCTGATGAGAAAATGTCACCAATGTTTGCGCAGTCACTCTTTGCACCGTCGTTTACAAGAATTTCATTAGCAGCTACATCTGCGCCAAAGCTCTTGTAGTACTTAGAAATTGCTTCACGTACAAAGTCATATCCTTCATAGTCAGGATATCCCTTAAATGTTTCCTTCTTTGAAAGGTCATCTGCACCCTTCTTAATTGCCTCTACTACAACTGGTGCAAGAGGAAGAGTTACATCGCCAATACCCATTTTAATAACTGGTTTGTCTGGGTTCTTTGCAATGTAGTCGTTTGTTCTCTTTGCAACTTCTGCAAAGAGGTAATTTGGAACAAGATTGTCAAAATTTGAATTAATTTTCATAAGTAAAACCCCATTTGCTTAGTTATATCAGTCCATTGTTTCGCCTTTGAATGCGAACTTTGCAGGACCAGTCATGAATACTGAGCCCTCCTTTGACCAGCGAATTTTAAGGTCGCCGCCAATAAGTTTAACAGTAATTTCTTCGTCACGCTGAACAAGGCCGCAAAGTGTAGCTGCAACAACAGTTGCACATGCGCCAGTACCACAAGCAAGGGTCTCTCCACTTCCTCGCTCCCAAACTCTCATCATAAGAGTGTGGTCGTCAATCTTTTGTACGAATTCAGTGTTTGTTCTTTCAGGGAACATTTCATGGAACTCAAAACTTGGACCAATTTTAGGAAGATCAAGTTCAGTTGGTGGGAAATCAATAAATGTTACGCAATGTGGGTTGCCCATTGAAACAGCTGTTACAGTGTACTCTTTGCCGTCTACCACGAGCGATTCATTTACTACCATATCAGAATTCCACTTTGTTGGAATTTGTGCACCAGCAAGAACTGGTTCGTTCATATCTACGGTAACGCTTTCAACCTTACCGTCTGTTACGTGAAGATCAAGAATTTTAATACCAGATAAAGTTTCAAGTGTAACTTCTGTCTTGTCTGTAAGGCCAAGGTCATATACGAACTTACCAATACAACGAGAAGCGTTACCACACATTTTTCCCTCAGAACCATCTGCGTTGAACATACGCATTCTAAAGTCAGCAACGTCTGATTTGCAAATCATAATAATGCCGTCGCCGCCAACACCGAAGTGTCTGTCTGAGAGCTTTATAGAAACCTCTTCAGGATTTTCAAACTCACCTTTGGTGCAGTCAAAGTAAATATAGTCGTTTCCTGCGCCTTCCATTTTATAAAATTCCATACAATCATTCCTTTAGAAAAAACTATGCACGTATTTTATCACAATTTATTTTTTTATACCATATAAATTTTTATTTATATAAGTTTTTTATATATGGCAATCCCTTTTGCAATGGCAGAGCCAATCTCCTTTTGCCCCAAAGTGGTGGAAAGAACGTTCATATCATAAAGACTGTTCATAAAGCCACAGGTTACAATAACCACTTCAGAATTCGTCTCTCTTATTATTGAATGAAAATCACATCCCGAATTTGTCGTCTTTTCTTTAACCCCACCATTCTTCATTCCTGTAGCCCTTGAAACCTCGTTACAAATTACTTCACCAAGGCTTGTATTCGACCTTACACTTCTGTACGCCTCAACGCCCTCACCACCAGAAAGATTTAGATGTATTTCAACAACTAGGTCGTATTTCTCCTGGTTTATTTTTTTAATTCTATCTGTGAGGAAAAGCTCGGAATCAAAGTTCAAGGTCTCACATTCAAGGTCAAAATTCTCTTTTAAATATTCATATGCAAAGAGTCCTATCTTCTTTGCAAGTTCATGCTCATAAAAGGAGTTCAAAACATACCCCGGATCATATGCGCCAGAGGTTGTTTTGCCATGTCCAATAGAAATACATATGCTCAAAAAAACACCCCCACAGCATTTTATGCCGTAGGGGTGACTTACGTTATTTTTTCACTTTAATTCCAAGTCTCAAAAGAAGTTCTCGAGTTGCATTGCCGCTAGGATTTCCAAAGTTTTGAACTCTGAAAGCCGCATTCTTTGACATGAGGAATTCTCCAAC
>DCGS01000079.1:2587-29006 GCA_002314645.1 Ruminococcaceae bacterium UBA1772 | reverse complement strand
CAAATTGAAGAGTAGTCTGTAATTAAAACGTCTGCTAAAACGCAGAGTTCGTTGACATTTGGATATTCAGTAACGTCAACGAAGTCATTTGACTCCTCAACCTTTGAATGAACCTGTGGGTGAAGTCGAATTAAAACCTCCACCTCTCCACCAAGTGACTTTTCAGCAGATGCTTTAAGTTTTTGACAGTCAATCCACTTGAGAAGACGTTCGTCTAAAGTCTTGTCATCTCTGAAGGTTGGTGCATAGAGAATTAATTTCTTGCCCTTGCACTTTGGATACTTCTCATCAAAAGACTTTCGAAGCTCTTCTTTCTCTTCGTCTGTAATTCTGAAGTAGTAGTCCTCATTTGGCGTGCCCGTTGTAATGACCTGATCCTTTGAAACGCCAAACGCGCCCGCGTAAATATCCTTTACGCCTTCAGAAGAACATACGACGTAGGAAATGCGCTTCGATTGAGCTCGCTCACGTTCCCTTATTTCTTCTGGCTGCTCAATATCAAAGCCAAACTTTTTAAAAGCGCCTTGTCCATGCCAAAGCTGGACAATTTCAGTCGCTTTTTTTGGCTTTGTGTAGCCAAGCGCCATAAAGTTATCATTTAAGAAAATGTAACGTGAGCGCCCAGTTTTAAATGCATCAACAGTACAAAACTTAAGAGCAGAAACAGGACTCGCTAAAGCTGTTCTTGAAATTTTAAGAACATTGTATCCGTCAAGAAGGGCATCTATTTCACCAAGTGAATCTGTGAAATTTGCATTGTGCATTGAAATGAGAGTAACTCTTTTCTTTTTCATTGGTGCCGCAGCGCCCATGTTGAAAAAGAAGGCGTAGAGTTTAAAAATATTCTCTTTCATGCTCATACAAATTCACCTCTTTACTTGTTCCAATGAAGGATAGTTTTACCAATTCTGTGTGTAAGGTCAGCGTCGAATGCTTTGTGAATATCAGTAATGCTTCTGACATTGAATACATCGCCCACAAGATTTTCAAGAAGTAAGGCTCCTTCTTTGTTGTTTTCAAGGAACTCTACTGTCTTTTCAAAGTCGTCGCGTCCACTTCTTGAGCTGCCAAAAAGTCTAAGGCCGCGCTCTAAAACCATGCGAGTGTTTATGGCAACGTTGTTTTCTGTAACGCCAGTAAGGGCAATGGTGCCTTCTGGGTTAATGTGGTCAATCATTTGGTTGATTGCATTTTCAGCGCCAGGTCCGCCAACACACTCAAAGCAGTGGTCAAGAAGAAGGTCATCTGGCATGTCGTCTACGTGCATAGTCTCTTTTGCAAAAGAGAAGTAGGCAAGCTTGTCCGCATTTCTACCAAAAATATAAAGTTCTGTGTCAGGGTAAATGTTTGAAAGAAGAACGGCTGTTATGAGGCCTAAGTTTCCATCGCCCCAGACACCAATTTTATTTCTTCTTTCGTGTGCAATTCTGTCAAACCTTGAAATAATGTGCATGCTAACACTTATGAGTTCAGAGAACGCCGCAACGTCAGGATTTACATCCTTGCTAATTGGAACAAGTCTGTCGTGTGGCATGAGCACATAGTCCTGTAAGAAGCCGTCAAAACCACTTGAACGGAACTTACTAGAGAAACGATAGTTCTCAGCAATTATGTCGTCATCCTCTGTAGGTGTGTTTGGAATTGCAATAACTCTGTCACCTGGAGACATTTTCCCCGTTGGGTCATATACAACTTCCGCCATACACTCATGAATGAGCGCCATTGGAAGCTTCTTTTTGAGTACAGCTTTTGATCGTGCACCCTGGTAATATCTTTGGTCCGCCTTACAAATTGCAAGATGACTTGGACGAATTAGAACGTTCTCATTGTCCAGTTCTAATTCATTGTAGGTAACCTCAATCATACGTGGTGCAGTAAGCTGGTATACTGCATTAATCATCTGTTATTCTCCTTTAAGAGCGTCTCCATCTATCATTGTTTTTGCAACCTTAAGGTCAAATGGGTAAGTAATTTTCATGTTGAAAACTTCACCCTCAACAAGGTATACAGGCTCGCCCTTCATAACGAAGATTTTACAAGCATCTGTAAGGATATCTTTTTCGTCGTCTGTGAGCGATTCATACAGTTTCTTAAGCTTCATTGCATTAAAGCTCTGAGGAGTCTGTCCCTGGAAAAGAGTTGCTCTGTTTGGAATCTGGCTGATTTTTTCCTTGTCAAGAGACTCAACAATAGTATCTGTTGCAGGAACAACTGTGTCTGTTGCGCCATACTTTATTGCAGCCTCAATGTTTTCCTCAATAATTCTATGTGTAACGAATGGTCTTACTGCATCGTGAGTAACAATGATTGTATCATCTGAAAGACCATAGTTTTTCTCAATGAATTTAATTGCATTGTAGAGTGTCTCATTTCTTGTTGAGCCACCTTCAATTACAGTAATTTTTTCTGCATTTGGAAGAGATTTCTTAATAAGGTTTGAAGTGTGTGACACCCAAGATTCTGGAGTTAAAACAATAACATGTTCAAACTTTGGGTTCACATAGAACTTCTCTATTGTGTGGACAATTATAGGCTTACCGCCTAAATCAAGATACTGCTTTGGCGTATCTGAATTACCCATTCTTGAACCAATTCCGCCCGCTAAAACAACTGCAAATATCATTTATATTGTCCTCCATTTCAAATAGTACTTCAGCATTGAAGTAATATGAATAATCTTTAATTTTGTGTTTCTTTTTGAGTCTCTTGCCCAAACATGATAAACAATGGCATGTGGGAAAAAGAGAACCTTTCCAAGCTTTCTCATTTCGCGTGTAATGTCACAGTCTTCAAAGTACATGAAGTACCTGTCATCAAAGCCGCCAACTTCTTTAAATGCATCTGATCTAAAGAACATAAAGCAACCTGTTGCATTCCAAATTTCAAAAGGCTTTGAGTAGTCCTCATTTAGCATTGCATACCTTGAAAGAAGGAAGCCTGGCTCCTCTCCTCTCATTCTACTTGCAAAGAGGTAAATAAAGTGAGGGTTTCTCTTTCCTAAAATTTGACTTCTTCCGTCTGGGAAACAGATTCTTGGAGAAAGCTGAACAACATCCGAATTCTTTTCGTCCTCTAAGTAGTCAACCATAGTAGACACAATGTCATCTCTAATAATTACATCTGGATTTACTACACAGTGGTACTTTGAAGGGAATTCATTTTCCATTACTTCAAGAATCTTGTTATGAGCCACCCCAAAGCCAATGTTTCCACCGCTGTGAATGAGTTTAACCTTGTCACCATACTCCGCGGTGTTAACAAAGGAGTCGTTGATTATGTCTATTGTTCCATCAGTCGACCCATTGTCAAAGACAAAGAGTCTAAAATCTATTTTTTCATAATCAACGCTGTCAAGAAGAGTCTTTGCGGCGTCCTCTATATACTTTGCATTGTTATATGTAACGATTGCTGCAGAGACAGGAATTCTACTAGTCTGCACAGCAGAAGAATTACAACCAGCAATTGCCTTTATTATGTTTTTACGGAAATTAAGCTTTTGCATAATAGTAGTTTTTCCTCCCGTCACATTGTTCCCGTGCTGTCTGTACAGCAAGTACTGCTTATCTATAAGTGAAATCTTAAGCCCTTTCTTCTCTGCCATTAGGGCAATATATTGGTCGTGCATTGGAATGTCCTTTGGGAAAGGTAAGCATTCTAAAAGAAGTTCACGAGTAAACGCCATACAGCATCCAATATATGTGTTTCTAATAATGTTCTTTATAAGTCCAGTGCCTGAGCCATGGAGTTCAAAGAACGATTCATTTATTGTACCTAGTTCAGCGTCAACAACCTTTGCGTCATGCATTACAAGACTTGCGCCCTTTTCAATTTCAGCAAGAACTGCTGAAACCTTTCCAGGAAGCCATACGTCGTCCTGATCTGAAAGGAAAACAACGTCCCCGCTCACATGAGAAAGTGCATTTTCAAAGTTTGCAATAACGCCCTTACTTGGACCCTTAATGTATTTAATACGAGGGTCCTTTTTTGAAAGCTCTAAAACAAGCTTTGACATTTCACTGCCAGGGTTGTCGTCTGAAACAATGACTTCATCGCCCAGAGAAAGCTGGCTAAGTATTGAATTTAGTTGTTCTTCAATGAATTTCTCGCCGTTATATGCGGCAAGCGCTACAGAAACCTTTATAAGATTCACCTTCGTTTAGTCAGCTGATCTTTCATCAGCAATATAGTTCTTTAAAAAATCTACAGCCATTAAGTAGCCTTCGAAGCCTTTGCCCTTAATTGTTTCAAGAGCAATGAGTGAAACAAAAGAATGCTTTCTAAATTCTTCTCTTTCATCTACATCTGAAATATGGACTTCAACGGTAGGAATTCTAACAGCCTTAAGTGCGTCAAGAATGGCAACACTAGTATGAGTATATGCTGCAGGATTAATTACAATACCATCTGTTCCATCTGTTAGTGCCTCTTGAATTCTGTCTACTATTGAGCCCTCGTGATTAGACTGGAAGAAGCTAACATTAATTCCTTCCTTTTCACAGTGCTCAGATATCATATTACAAAGGTCCTCGTAAGTGTCACTGCCATAAATGTCTGGCTCACGAGTTCCAAGCATATTTAAGTTTGGTCCGTTAATAACAAGTATTTCCATATCTACCCTCCAGGAAAATATACGTCCTTATTATAACATATTAATAACAAATTGTATAAACAAAAGTTAAACCCTGACACACAAAGTGCCAGGGTCCTTCTTATTCCATAAATTCTGCAATCTTTTTTGCAACAATAGTAATTTGTTCCTCATGAGAAATTTCAGCCTCATTGTCGCCTTCTTGGAAACCATAGTGACCAAACTGGCCATGGTTTGCGCCAGGAATTTCAATTTCCTCAAAGTCTTCTGGGAAATTTCCATGAAACTCAGAATACCTGCCTCTGTTAAAGACGTTGTCTACTGAGCCAAACATACTAAGTGCCTTCATACCAGTTCCATTCATGTCGTCTGGCTTGTCAGGGTATGCTGCAAGGAATACAACACCCTTATATGTACCTGGTCTCTTAACTGCAAGTTTGCAAGCAATAGTACCGCCAAGAGAATGTCCACCAATGTACCAGTTTTCAATGTTTGGATAAAGCTTTCTATACTTCTTCATAAACTTGTCTGCACGACCAGGATGAAGAACCGCAAGGTTTACTGGCATTCCCATTACAGCAACAAAGTAGCCTTCCTTTGCAATTTTAGAAAGGAGCTCATTGTATGAGTCAAAGCCAACCTTTCCACCTGGGTAGAAGATGAACCCAGCCTTTGCAGTTTTAGGGTCACCAAACTCATAGAAAGTCTTTCCCTTATTTATTTTTACGTCCTCAAGCTTCATACCCTTTTGTGTAGGATAATAGTCGAGTCCATAAACTGTTGTAGCCGCAAGCATAAGTGCAACTAAGAAGAGTAGTACTTCAAATATAACCTTTAGAATTTTAAGAACAATCATATTTGCACCTCGCATTTAATCTATAAAGATTATATCCAAATATATGCTATTTTTCAACAACTTTATGAACGTGTTCATAAGAAAAACTCCCCTGGTTTTTCAGAGGAGTTTTAGTGTTAATTAGAATTATCAGCGTTTACTTTTTCCTTTGCGTTTTCCCACTTGTCTTGCATATTTTGGAAAGGATCAAAGTCAAGTTCTGATCTTTCTTTTTCATATTCTCTAATAGCTTCAACATAGTAACCGTAATACGTGTCGTTAACGTCTTTCTTCACTGCGCCAGCAATAAAATAGAAACAGACTGCGCACATTATAGCCGTAAAAAATGCAGTGAAAGCAATAATTTTTTCTCTTTGAACTTTTTTCATTGTCTTCTTTAGGCGATTCAAGTCTCCTTCAATATCATCCACCTTTGAAAAGACAACTTCTTCACTCATATCTTTTGCCAAAGCTCTACAAGTTGGGCAAACAGCAATGTGCTGACTTACATAATTTCTTGTGTAGTTAGTAGAGCTACCATCAACAAATGCTGGCATTAAGTCATGTACAAGTTCACACGCATCATTGTTAGATGTTTTAACAGCATTATTTTGCACATCATTCATTATCCCTGCATTATCTTCTTCTCTGAAAAAATCATCTAATGTAGAAAAATTAAGTTCAGCCACCGTTTACACCTCCTATAATTTTAGCTTTAGTAATCAAATATGAATTTTTTACCCAAACCTCTGGTCTTCCATATATTTCTGCAATAATAGAAAATGGAAGCTTTCCAAGTGTATGCATAAAGAAAATTTCTTTTTGTGTTTTTTCAATCCGCTTTATAGAAGTAATTAATTGCTTTTCCTTTTCTTTTGGAACTGAAGGGAAATTAATATTGTAAAAGAAAAATTCATTGTCTTCTGGTGACACAAAATCCTCTCTAGCCTTTACCATTTCCTCTTTAGCAATATTACAAAGCCAAACAAAAACAGAAGTCCTTTTATCATATTTTTCAACTTCTTTTGTAGCCCTTGTAACTACATTTACCATAATCTTATCCGTAAAACTTGTATCCATACAATATGAGAAAACAAAACCGCGTACATATTTAAAAGACTTCTCATATGCAGAATCCATTATCTCTTCATATTGAATTTCATCAGCTGAAAACAGTTGCATTTTCTCGCCACCTTTTTTACTTCAAATATGGAGAATACAACGCCCTTAACATTGAAATGTTTTTCTCCTCAACGGTCAAGTGCCACAACAATTATATCACAAACACGTAATAAACAACGCAAAAAGTCATATTAAATTTATATTAAATTTACATTCAACAATATCTAACTTTTCACTTAGTAATATACATAAAAAATATATTAGTCAGTTGTAAATCCAAATCTAACAATATGAATTAAACAAAAAAGGCCCTCGTAAAGAGAGCCTTTTATTGTTTAAATTGATTCTATTAGAACTTCTTTCTCATTGCACCTGTTGGACAAGCGTCTACACACTTACCACAAGTAGCACAGTAAGAAGCAGCTTCAGCAGTTGGATACATTGGGTTAATGATAGCCTTGAATCCTCTGTTGTAAAGACCAATGAATGTCTTCTTAGCAACTTCTTCACAAGTTCTGTAGCAAAGTCCGCAAAGTACGCACTTGTCAGGGTTGTGTTCAATTACTGTACCAATTTCAATGAGAGGTCTGTTGTGCTTTTCACCCGGGAAGCGTTCAGGATGAACATCATACCAGTTAGCATAGCCTATGAGCTTACAGTCATAGTAGTCGTGGCATCCACACTCAAGACAACGTGAAGCTTCCTTCTTTGCCTGCTCTTCTGTGAATCCGAAGTATACAGGGTCGAAGTTGTGCTTTCTGTCTTCTGGTGAAAGACCAGGCATTTTCTCTCTATCCTGCTTTGGCATGTTTTCGAAGTCAATTGCTGAAACTTCTTCGTCGTTCTTTTCTACGAAGTATGGCTTCTCATAACGAACTTCGTCGCCACAGAGATAGTTGTTAATGCAGAATGCAGCTCTCTGAGCTTCGCCGATTGCTTCAATGGCAATACCAGCACCCCAGTTTGTAACGTCACCAGCAGCAAATACGTTTTCTATATTTGTGCGGAATGTCTTTTCGTCAGCTACGATTGTGCCCTTCTTAGTGAGTTCAACACCAGAAATACCGTCACAGTCAGCAATCTGACCAATAGCCATGAATACGTTATCAAGCTTAATGTCCTCAACCTTACCTTCAACAGGTACTGGACGACGACGGCCTGATTCGTCTGGCTCACCGAGTTCCATAATCTGGAGCTTCATTCCCTCAACCTTACCATTTGAACCATAGATTTCAATTGGGTTTGTGAGGAACTTGAAGATTACGCCCTCTTCCTCTGCCTCTTCAATTTCAATGTCAGCAGCAGGCATTTCGTTGCGTGTTCTTCTGTATATTACGTAAACTTCCTTAGCACCAAGTCTAACAGCTGTACGGCAGGCATCCATTGCTGTGTTACCACCGCCGCAAACTGCAACTCTTTCACCAACAACTGGTTTTTCACCAAGGCCGAGCTTTTCAAGGAAGTAAATACCACCTTCAACGCCTTCAAGGTCTTCACCAGGAACCTTCATTGGAACTGATGACCAAGCACCAATTGCAAGAAGAACTGCATCATATTCCTTCTGAATATCCTCGAACATGATATCCTTGCCAAGTTTTACATTGTTCTTCATTTGGACGCCAGCGTCCTCAATAATCTTGATTTCAGCATCAAGAACTTCCTTTGGAAGTCTGTACTGAGGAATACCATAGCGGAGCATACCACCCATTTTTGGCTGCTGATCAAAGATTGTAACAGCGTGACCATTTTCACGGAGTTTAACAGCAGCAGTAAGACCTGCAGGGCCACCGCCGATGATTGCTACCTTCTTGCCTGAATCTGGCTCAGTTGCAATCTTGTAAACATCTCCGCTTTCAAGAACCTTGTCTGCTGCAAATGCCTTAAGGAAAGCAATTGAGATTGGTTCTTCAACCTTTTCTCTACGGCATGCATCCTCACAAGGATGTGGGCATACACGACCAATAGATGCAGGAAGTGGGAATGCTTCGTATACTGTTGAAACAGCCTCTTTGTACTGTCCAACCTTAATTTCATTTACATACTTCTGGCAGTCTGTAAGAGCTGGGCAGTTGAGCTTACATGGACCACGGCAGTCGCCTGTGTGGTCAGAAAGAAGAAGCTCTAAAGCTGTCTTTCTTGCTCTTACAACTCTTGGTGTGTCTGTGTGAACTACGTAGCCTTCAGCTGGTTTTGCTGAGCAAGCACGGAGAAGCTTTGGAACACCTTCAGCTTCAACAACACAAAGTCCACAAGCACCGTAAATTGCTGTATTTTCATCATAACAAAGTGTAGGAATTTCTACACCAGCACGAGTAGCAGAGGCGAGTATTGTCTCTCCAGCCTCGGCAATTACTTCAACGCCGTCGATTGTATATTTAATAGACATTTTTACTCTCCCCTTTCTTAGTCAACAACAATTGCGCCGAACTTACATACTGTCTTACAGTTGCCGCACTTAATACATGCGTCCGCATCAATTGTGAATGGTGATTTAACCTGTCCTGAGATTGCATTTGTTGGACACTGTCTTGAACAAGCAGAGCATCCAATGCACTTATCCTTGTCAATTGAGTATGTAATAAGGTTTACGCACTCGCCTGCTGGACATTTCTTATCTTTAATGTGTGCTTCGCACTCATCTCTGAAGTACTTGATTGTTGTAAGTACTGGGTTTGGAGCTGTCTGGCCGAGACCACAAAGAGCGCCATCCTTAATTGCATAGCAAAGTTCTTCAAGCTTCTCAATGTCGCCCTCTTCACCTTCGCCCTTAACAATTCTATCAAGGATTTCAAGCATACGCTTTGTACCAATACGGCAGTGGATACACTTACCGCAGCTCTCCTTAGCTGTGAAGTCAAGGAAGAACTTAGCCATACCAACCATACATGTGCTTTCATCCATTACAACCATTCCGCCTGAGCCCATGATTGCACCAGTAGCACCAAGTTGCTTATAGTCAATAACTGTGTCAAGGAGTTCTGCTGGAATACATCCACCTGAAGGACCACCAAGCTGTACAGCTTTGAATTCTTTGTCGTCGCGGATTCCGCCGCCAATGTCATAGATTACTTCACGAAGTGTCTTACCCATTGGGATTTCAACAAGACCACCGCGCTTAATCTTACCTGTAAGAGCGAATACCTTTGTACCCTTTGACTCTTCAGTACCCATTGCAGCAAAAGCAGCACCGCCGTTTTTAATAATCCAAGCAACGTTTGCATATGTTTCAACGTTGTTGATGTTTGAAGGCTTGAACCAGAAACCAGACTGTGCTGGGAATGGTGGCTTAAGACGTGGCATACCACGCTTACCTTCAAGAGATTCAATAAGAGCTGTTTCCTCGCCGCATACGAATGCGCCAGCACCAGCCTTAATTCTCATCTTACATGAGAAGTTTGAACCTAAGATGTTGTCACCAAGGTAGCCTCTTTCAGTTGCTTCCTTGATAGCATTTTCAAGACGTACAATTGCAAGAGGGTACTCAGCACGTACATAAACAATTGCTTCCTGAGCGCCAATTGCATATGCACCAATGAGCATACCTTCAATAAGAGTATGAGGGTCACCCTCAATTACAGCTCTATCCATGAATGCACCTGGGTCACCTTCGTCGGCATTACAAATGAGGTACTTTTCAGTGCCTTCAGATGCCTTAGCAGCTCTCCACTTGAATGCTGTTGAGAAACCAGCGCCTCCACGTCCCTTAAGACCAGAAACATCAATTTCTTCAATTACTTCATCCTGTGTCATGCCATCCTTAAGGATTTTTGAAAGTGCATCATATCCGCCTGCTGCAACGTATTCATCAAGACTCATAGGATTGATGATACCGCAGTTACGAAGTGCAATACGTGTCTGCTGTGAAAGGAAAGATGCGTCTTCATCTGTAATTTCAAGATCCTTTACCTTTGAAAGGTCACCTGAAACAACAGCATCATAAATTGTCTGTGCATCTTCTTCTGTAAGTTTAACGAGTCTGTGGAGAGTTCCATCATCCTCATAAATGTCAACGATTGGTTCAAGGAAACACATACCAATACAACCAGTAATAGTTACCTCTGCGTTAACTGGATTTGAAGCGCCAAAGAGTTCGTCAAGTTTTGTATGTACTTTACCAGCGCCAGCTGCAAGTCCGCAGCTACCTTCACCTACTACAAGTCTCATTCTTTAGCACCTCCCTCTTTAGCGAGTTCACGAAGAATATTCTTTGTCTTGTCTGGTGTAAGACTACCGTATGTTTCACCGTTAATCATCATAACTGGTGAAAGTGAACAGCAACCAAGACAAGCAACGTTCTTAAGTGTGAAGAGACCATCTTCAGTTGTCTCTCCATCAGCAATGCCGAGTTCATCTTTAATTGCACTCTCAATAAGTTCAGAACCATTTACATGGCAAGCTGTACCCTGACAGAGCATAATAAGATACTTTCCGACTGGCTGAAGTCTAAATTGTGTGTAGAATGTTGCAACACCCATTACCTTAGCTGGTGCAACACCTGTTTCCTCAGCAATGTGATAAATAACATCTACTGGAAGATATCCGTAGATATCCTGTGCTTTTTGTAGAATTGCAATTAAGCTTCCTGGAATGTTCTTATAGTGATCAAGTGTTTCACGAATAAGAGACAAATCACTCTGCTTTTCCATGCAGCAACCCATAAAACTACCTCCATATAATAATTATTCTTTATTTACTCCCATAATAAATAACATATAAAATGATAACACACGTATATATATTAGGTAAATGAATAAATAGTCACGTTGTACAAAAACGTGACATTGCACAAACTATTTTTATTTAAATAATTAACATTAACAAAATGTGGACACTTGTAAAAAAATGTCCACATTTTAATTCTTTATTATTAAGCTACTTTACATAAAGCTGACATTAAAAATAAAAGTTTTGCCTTTGAAATATCACCCGTTCTGTAGAAATATTGTCCCATCCTATTGTAGACAAGTGCTGGGTTATAGTAGTTCATTGCAACTAGGCCATTCTCCATATTTTCACCACCCTTTCTTTAAGTACAATTCTATATAAAGTTTTGAAACTAATGTGTCATTCCTTGTCATCAGTATAAGTTTATTTCCTTAAACTAACCTTAAGCGAAAATAACAAATTTGTAACAAAAAATCACATAAATGAAACCCCTTCATATTATATAAAAAGGGGTGTGAATTATATGTTCGAAATGGTATGGGAAAAGTACATAAACATAGTAAAAAATCACTTAGAGAGAGCCATTCATTTGTCTCCAGAAGAGCGAAGCGAGCTTATGAGTCTCCTTGCCGATGCCTATCTTGAAATAGGCGACAAGGCGGAGGAAATTTCCTGGCGTGCCAGGGCGAAAGCTGAGCTCGTAAAAAAATAAGACGTGAGTTTTCTCACGTCTTTTTTAGTTGAGTTCTGAAAGAACTACAGTATTTGTTGAAAGCGACTTTTGAACGTCAATAATTCGTTGGTTTCTTGAACCACGGAAGCGTAGTTCTAAAGACTTCTGGCTTTCAACAAATCTTCCATCTATTAGTAGAGAAAGCTCTGACAAAAGCTCAAGCCAGCCATTTTCTTCAGTTGCACCATTTATGAGTTCCTCATAGGTGTAACCAGAAAAGGCCATAACATCCAGTCCGAGCTTTCTTATTTCACGGGCTAAAACTGTAAGTGGCTTCGCCTGTGTAAAAGGCTCGCCGCCACTAAGCGTTACGCCCGTTAGAAGCCCATCCTCCTTCACCGCATTCACAATGTTTTCGACGGTGGTGATGTAACCCTCGTCGAAACTGTGTGTCTGCGGATTTTGGCAGCCTAGGCAATGATGTGGACAACCCTGGACGAAGACTACAAATCTCCAGCCAGGTCCGTCCACTATAGATTCACGTATTACGCCTGCAAGGCGAAGTTCCGTATTCATTATACCTTTTCAAACACTCCTGCGCCTGTTCCAGTTGAAACCTGATGCTTAACTCTGTCGTTTACTTCTGCATATTTTGCATCGTTGAAACGGTCAAGTGTTCCAACAAGGTAACCTGTAATTCTTCTAATTCTTTCAAACTTTACGCCTTCACCAACAATTTTTTCTTCCATGTCTATTTCTCCTTTACACTGGATTTGCAATTTTATCTGCATCCTCAAGAGGGTTTTCATCGCAGCTACAAAGATTCTTTGTGTAGCCCTTTATTCTCCTTAGCACTTCTTCGCTAATACCTTCACCGTCGTGTCTTCCGCAACGAGGGCATACATCGCCAATAATACCGGTGTAACCGCATACAGGGTCACGGTCAACTGGATGGTTGATAGATGCGTAACCCATGTTGTTTTCCTTCATGCAACGAATTACTGCTTCAAATGCGTCAAGGTTTTCTGATGGGTCTCCGTCCATTTCAATGTATGAAATGTGTCCACCATTTGTAAGAGCATGGTATGGACCCTCAATTTTAATCTTTTCGAATGCTGATATTGGATAGTAAACAGGTACGTGGAATGAGTTTGTATAGTATGGTCTGTCTGTTACGCCTGGAATTACGCCATAACGCTCCTTATCCATACGAACAAAACGTCCCGAAAGACCCTCAGCAGGTGTAGCAATAAGAGAGAAGTTAAGACCTGTTTCCTTTGCCTTCATGTCACATCTTGAACGCATGTGTGAAACAATTTCAAGACCCATGTTTCTAGCCTCAACACTTTCACCGTGATGTGCGCCAATGAGTGCCTTAAGACATTCAGCAAGTCCAATAAATCCAAGAGTTAAAGTACCGTGCTTGAGAACTTCCATAAGCTCGTCGTCTGGCTTTAACTTTTCAGAGTCAATCCAAATGCCCTGACCCATAAGGAATGGGTAGTTATACACCTTTCTGTGACCCTGAATTAAGAATCTATCGTAAAGTTGATCAAAGATAAGATCTATTTTTCTGTCAAGATCCTCAAAGAATACGTCTACATTTCCGTGAGCTTTAATTGCAAGTCTTGGAAGGTTAACTGATGTGAATGAAAGGTTACCTCTACCAGATACAATTTCACGAGATGGATCGTATACATTTGACATTACTCTTGTACGGCAGCCCATGTATGCAACGTGAGTATTGTAGTCTCCCTCCTTGTAGTACTGGAGGTTGAATGGTGAATCCATGAATGAGAAGTTAGGGAAAAGTCTCTTTGCTGAAACTCTGCAAGCAAGCTTGAAGAGGTCATAGTTTGGCTCACCAGGATTGTAGTTAATTCCATCCTTAATTCTGAAAATGTGAATTGGGAAAATAGGAGTTTCTCCGTTACCCATACCAGCTTCAGTTGCAAGAAGAACGTTCTTTATTACAAGTCTTGCCTCAGGCGATGTATCCAAACCATAGTTAATAGATGAGAATGGAATTTGAGCACCCGCTCTTGAATGCATTGTATTAAGGTTGTGGACAAAGGCCTCCATTGCCTGGAATGTCTTTCTGTCAATTTCCTTTGCAGCCTTCTTAATTGCAAATGCCTGTGCACGTTTTACTGCCTCAACAGGAAGCTTGTACTTGTTTACTAAGAGCTCAAGTTCCTTTTCCTGATATCCGTTGTCGTTTGCAAGAATTGGAGACACTTTGTATGTTGCCTCTACTTCCTTACAAAGGTTTTTTGTAGCCTCTAATGCGTCATCATATCCGCAGAGAAGTTCAAGACCTTTTGAAAGGTTTGAAACGTAGAGTTTTCTGTATGTCTTTCTAACACCTGGTGCCATTGCAGTTTCAAAGTTTGGAATACTCTGGCCACCGTGCTGGTCATTCTGGTTTGACTGAAGAGCAATACAAGCGAGCGATGAATAACTTGCAATGTCATTAGGCTCTCTTATATACCCGTGACCTGTTGAAAAACCTCCTTCAAAAAGCTTTACAAGGTCAATTTGACAGCATGTTGTTGTAAGGGTTAAGAAGTCAAGGTCATGGATGTGAATGTCACCCTCCATGTGAGCCTTTGCATGCTCAGGCTTCAAAACGTAGAGTTCATTAAACTGCTTTGCACCTTCAGAACCATACTTAAGCATGGTTCCCATTGCTGTGTCACCGTCAATATTTGCATTTTCACGTTTAATGTCGTTTTCCTTAGCATCTGTGAAGGTGAGTCCCTCATATATTTTCATAAGGCGAGTATTCATTTCACGGAACTTTGAACGGTCTGAACGGTAAAGAATGAACTTCTTTGCAGTTCTTGCATGACCTGTTTCAATAAGGACCTTTTCAACGGCATCCTGAATTTCTTCTACAGTTGGTTTTGTGTTACCTGTCTGTTCAATATAGTTTACGACTTGGCTTGCAAGCTCAAGTGATTCTTCGTAGTTGTTTCCGCCAGTAGCTTCTGCTGCGCGGTAAATTGCTGTTGCAATTTTATCAATGGAAAATGGGACCTCACGTCCGTCTCTTTTTACAATTGATTCAAGCATTTCCTTTTCCCCCAAAATAAATTGTTGCGAAAGAAATAAACACAATATCTTGTGCTTACACAAATACAATTACCATTTTAATTCATATATATAGTCACGTCAATTATGCAAGTATATAAAAATAAACATAATATTTTGTCAATTTTTAAAACATTAAGTATGTGCTATTTGCACGCCCTTGTAATAATGCTCAAGTATTTCCCTGTAGGACCGTCCATTCTTTGCCATTTGATTTGCACCATACTGGCTCATACCCACTCCATGGCCATACCCATATGTCGTAATTACATAAACTTTATTGTCCTTGTCGTACTTAATATCAAAATATGGAGACCTAAGACCGAGCTTGTCTCTGAGTTTCATTTTTTCTGAAAAACTCAGGTCTTTTATCTTTTTTAAATCAATATACTTTTCAAGCTGAGATTTTGTAATTTCCAATTCTTTTTTGTAGTCTTCGGACTGTTTGTCCACTTCACTTTTTACAGAGACCAAATACGGTATTTCACCCCCGCCCCAAACCTCGTTTGCCGCGGTAGTTTTTCCTGGGCTAATAGCGTGAAAAGCAACCGTCTTGAGGGGTTCTCCATCATATGTCATATACTCTCCGTATACAGATTTGACTATGTTTTCCACCCTTTTGTAATACTCGTCAAAGTTGTCCTTCCACCGAGTTTTCATGTCCTCTTCAGACATAAATTCCTGTACTCCATTTGGGTTGAATTTAAGGAGGGTAAAGGATGCAACCGCCTGCGCTTTTAATGCTTCATCCTCATAGAACACAGGCATTTCTCCAACAACTGCAGACACCATAAGTTTTAGTTCTTCCTCTGGAATACTCACAACCGTTTTTTCCTCCGTTTTGTGTAGCATTACATCCACTGTATCCTTCACTTTTTCGTTCGGCATGCCCATTCCAAAAGCTGGTGTCACAACCAGTAAAAAGAAAATTAAAAGACTCAAATAAACGTACATTTTCAAGATATAACAGACCTCCTTATTTCTTGACTTTAATATGGTGGTGTTATACAATATTATGTAATTTTATTTATGTATATAACTAAGTTTATTAATATATGGAGGCAAAACAATTGAACAAGCTAAAAATTTCTTCTTTATCTCCACAACCGCTCATTTTAATAATGGCAATACTTGCTTTCATTGCGGTTCCAGTAAGAACCTTCCAATTGGCAAATTGCATAGATCCACAAACAGGCTTCTGGCTTGTTCGTGACTTCACTGTTCCAGTGCTTTATGTCATCTGTGGCGTTGAAGTGGCAGTTTCACTCTTCATGTCATTCTTCAGTGGAATTCAGCCAAAGCCTGAATTTGCTGAAAAAAGAGACATACCACTCGGTGTAGTTTCATTCATTTTTGCGTTGACATTCCTTGTGGATGCAATATCAAGAATGACTTCTTACATTTCACTCTTTAGTGTTTATCAGTCAGATGTGGATGGATACTTATTCGGATACATGATGAAGTCTGGTGCGCTTGCGCTTACCATCCAGTCCATATTTGCACTTTTCTCTGCTCTCTATTTTGGCATTATTGGTTTCTCTCAAGTAATGGAGAAGACAACATACAAAAAGAGCAAGGTGCTTGCCCTTGCACCTGTAATTTGGGGTATTAGCAGAATGGTTTACTTCTTTGTAAATCCAATCAGCTACAAGAACGTTTCACAGCTACTTTTAACATTAATGTTCTTAACTCTTGCAATGATCTTCTTCCTTTCATATGCACGTATAGCTTCTGGTGTAAACTCAGAAAACAGCATGTGGATTCTCTGGTTCTCAGGCACCGCAGGCTCATTTATGGGATTTGTCTGTGCACTTGCACCACTCGTTTTAATTGCAACTGGAAAAGGAAATCTCATTCCAGATAAATATCCACTTGAATATACAGACATTGCATTTGCAGCATTCGCTACAGGAACACTTCTTGCAAACATGCCAAGAACTGTAAAAAACAACACAGAGGAATAATGGTGACACCATATGATGAATAGCCTTAGAGTCCACATAGACTCTGGAAGAATTCCTCACGCACTTGTAATTGACGGCGGTACAGATGAAGACAGAATGAAAGAAGCCCTTGAATTCTGCGCTTCAATCCTATGCACATCTAAGGGACAAAAGCCATGCGGTACATGTCCACAATGCAAAAAAGCATTGGAAAACCAGCATCCAGATATTATTAGTGTCGTAAGAGAAAAAGACAGAAAAACAATAGGCATACAAATTCTCAGAGACATGGTTGAGGACTCCTATGTTCTTCCTAATGACTCTGACAAAAAAATATATTTAATTCCACACGCTGAGGAAATTGAGCCTAAAAACCAGAATGCTCTTCTTAAGACTCTTGAAGAACCACCTGCTCACGCAACGTTCATTCTTCTTTGTCCTTCGCATTCTGTCCTTATTGGCACAATCCTTTCCCGTGTATCAATCTTTAGTCTTGAAGAAGTATCTGAAGTTAAAAAGCAGGACGCTGAAAAGGCAAACGAACTTGCCGTGCAAATTGCAAACGCAATTGCAAAAAAGGACGAGGCTGAACTCGTCTTTGTAGCTTCCGCTTTTGACAAAAACACAGATATTCTTGAAATAACACTTGAAGCGCTAAAGCTAATTATCAGAGACGCCGTTTTTGCAAAAGCTGGCAGAAACGAGTTCATCAGCACAAGTTCTGAAAGTGCAAAACGTTTAGCGTCCGCCCTTTCAAACGAACAATTAGTAAGCCTTCAAAAGGCAATATCAGACATTGATTTTGCCATTTCAGTTCACAGCAACAAAAACTTAACTCAAACAAGACTTTCAAGTCACTTGTTTGGCGCAATATTATAATTCCAGGAGGAACCCATGACAGAAGTTGTAGGCGTAAGGTTCAAAGAGGTTGGTAAAGTTTACTACTTTGCACCAAACGACAAGAAATACTCTATTGGCGACTATGTAATAGTTGAAACTGCAAGAGGCACAGAGTGTGGCGTTGTAGCATCAGCTAATGAAATGGTCGAAGATGAAAGTGTTGTCTCTCCTCTCAAGCCAATTCTTAGAATGGCATCTGAAGCGGATAAAAAGAGACTCGCTGAAAACAAAGAAAAAGAGAAAAAGGCATTTACAATTTGCGAAGAAAAAATCGCAAAGCACGGTATAGACATGCACTTAACTTCAGTTGAATACTCATTCGACAGAAGTAAAATTCTCTTTTACTTCACTGCAGACGGAAGAGTAGACTTCCGTGAGCTTGTAAAGGATCTTGCAAGTGTTTTCAAAACAAGAATTGAGCTTAGACAAATTGGCGTTAGAGACGAAGCAAAAATGATTGGTGGACTTGGCATTTGCGGTCGACCATTCTGCTGCCACTCATACATGGGTGAGTTCCAGCCAGTTTCAATAAAAATGGCAAAGGAACAGGGTCTTTCACTTAACCCTACAAAAATTTCAGGTACTTGCGGAAGACTTATGTGTTGCCTTAAATATGAGCAAAACTCATACGAGCACCTTGCTAAAATTACACCACGTTCTGGCGCTTTAGTAGACACTAAGGAAGGCCGCGGAATTGTAGTTGAATCAAACTTAATTTCAGGTGTAATTAAAGTAAGACTCGACAGAAATCCAGATGCTGCTCCAGCAGTTTTTGACCGCAAACAGGTTAAAATTTTAAGAGAAGCAAAAACCTCTATAACAAAAGAGGAAAGAGAAGCTTTAAAGGCTATTGAAGAAAACTAATTTGAATTCTTGACACTTTAAAGTAGTTTTCTTATAATACTATGGTATATTAAACGGAAATCATTGGAAGGATGATATAAATGACAGAAGAAATTCTCCTCACCAGCGCTGGTCTTAAAGAACTCCAGGATGAACTTGAAGAACTCAAGACCACCGGAAGAAAAGATATTGCTGAGAAAATTAAAGTAGCTCTCTCATTCGGAGACTTATCAGAAAACTCTGAGTATGATGAAGCTAAATCTGAGCAGGGTAAACTTGAATCTCGCATTAACGAAATTGAAGCTATTATCCAGAACTCAAAAATCATTGACGAAAATGAACTCTCAAGCGACACAGTAAACCGTGCTTCAACTGTTAAAATCAAGGACCTTGAACTTGGTGAAGTATTCGAGTATCAGATTGTTGGTTTCACACAGGCTGACCCAGTAAACGGTAAAATTTCAGACGAATCTCCTGTTGGTAAAGCTATTATTGGCAAAAAGGTTGGCGACATCGTTGACGTTGAGGCTCCAGCTGGAATCGTTAAGTTTGAAATTGTTGAAATTGCAAAGAAAAAGAAGAAGAAATAATCTTTCCTTTTTGATATTTCACGGGCGCCAAGATAAAAGACGCCCGTTTCTTTTTATAAACAACCGAGGTGAAAAAAATGGCAGAGAACACAAAGCCACAGACAGAGGAAAATGCTCCTCTTTCTGAAGAAGATACTAATGAGCAAAGACAAATAAGAATTGAAAAGCTCAAAGGATTACAGGATGCTGGCAACGACCCATTCCAGGTTATGACTGCAGAGCAGACTCATCACACAGTAGATGCTAAAGAACTCTACGCTGAACTTGAAGCAAAGCTCCTTGCTGGCCGTGAAGCTCCAAACGTTGAAGGCCTTGAAGAGCAAGAAGCAAGACAGATTAAAAAGGCTGACTACAATGAGCGCAGAGAAATTATGGATGCTCAGCCAATCCATGTTTCAATTGCTGGACGTATGATGTTCAAGCGTGTAATGGGTAAAGCTTCTTTCTGCAACATCCAGGATAAGGTTGGTAACATCCAGGTTTATGTTTCAAAGGATGGCATTGGAGAAGACCCATATGCAGCATTCAAAAAGTCAGACATTGGTGACATCTTTGCAATAAAAGGATATCTCTTCAGAACAATGACTGGCGAAGTTTCAGTTCACGCTGAAGAAATGAAACTCATTTCAAAGTCACTTCTTCCACTTCCAGAAAAATTCCACGGTCTTAAGGACGCTGACACACGCTACAGACGTCGTTATGTCGACCTCATTGTAAATCCAGAAGTTAAGGACACATTTGTTAAGCGTGCAAAGATTATTTCTTCAGTACGTAAAACTCTTGACGATGTAGGATATGTTGAAGTTGAAACACCTGTTCTCAACACAATTGCAGGTGGTGCTTCAGCAAGACCTTTCATTACACACCACAATGCACTTGACCTTGACATGTACATGAGAATTGCAACAGAGCTTCCTCTTAAGAGACTCATTGTTGGTGGTATGGAACGTGTATATGAAATTGGCCGTATCTTCAGAAATGAAGGAATGGACACAAAGCACAACCCAGAATTCACAACTATTGAATTCTATGAAGCATACACAGACTACAACGGAATGATGGACAGAACAGAAACTATCATCCGTAACGCTGCAATGGCCGCAAACGGCACATACAAGGTAAACTTCAAGGGTGTTGACATTGACCTTGAAAAGCCATTTGCTCGTATGACAATGGCAGATGCTGTTAAGAAGTACACAGGCATTGACTTTGAAGAGTTTGCATGTGACAACGAAAAGGCTATTGCTCTTGCAAAAGAAAAGCACATTGAAATTGAAAAGGGTAAGGAAACTTGGGGTGACATTCTTGTTTCATTCTATGATGAATTCGTAGAAGCAAACCTTGAGCAGCCAACATTCATTATGGACTACCCTGTTGAGGTTTCACCTCTTACAAAGAGAAAACCAGAGAAGCCATACCTTACAGAGCGTTTTGAACTCTTCATTCTTGGTACAGAATATGGTAACGCATATTCAGAGCTTAACGACCCACTTGATCAGATGGAACGCTTTAAGCACCAGCTCATGCTCCGTGAATGTGGAGACGACGAAGCAAACATGCTTGATAACGACTTCGTAATGGCTCTTGAATACGGTATGCCTCCAACAGGCGGTTGCGGAATTGGTATTGATAGACTTGTAATGCTCCTTACAGGAAACGAGTCAATCAGAGACGTAATCCTCTTCCCTACAATGAAGCCAATTGACTAATAAAAAAAGAAAACCCTGATGAGGTTACTCATCAGGGTTATTTTTTTCTTTTATCTAATTGCATCCTTCATAGACTTAATATAAGCGCCTACAGGGCCCGAGGCCTCTGTTCCATGTTCTGCTACAAGTTTTACTATTGCAGAGCCTACAATGGCACCGTCGGCCTTGTCAGCCATGTTTTTAGCCTGTTCTGGAGTAGAAATACCAAAACCTACTGCACAAGGTGTGTCTGTGTTTTCACGGATGAGTTTAACCATACCTGAAATGTCAGATGTAATTGCATTTCTAACGCCTGTTACGCCAAGACTTGAAACTACATAAATGAAGCCCTTTGCTTCTTTTGCAATCATTGCAATTCTGTTTTCAGAGGTTGGTGCAATCATGCTAATTAAGTCAATGTTGTGACTTGCAAATATTCCGTCGAATTCATCCTTCTCTTCAAAAGGTACATCTGGAAGTATTATTCCATCAATTCCTATTTCCTCACACTTCTGTGCAAACTTTTCTGAGCCATAGCCGAATACTACATTTGCATATGTCATGAATACGAGAGGAATTGTTACGTCTTTTCTGAGTTCTTTTACGAAGTCGAAAATTTTATCTGTTGTAACGCCACCAGAAAGTGCTCTAATGTTTGCGCCCTGGATTACAGGACCTTCAGCTGTTGGATCTGAGAAAGGAATACCAAGCTCAATGAGGTCTGCACCGTTTTCAACTGCTGCTCTAACGAGCTTTCCTGTTGTTTCAAGGTTTGGATCGCCACAGGTAATGAATGGGATAAATGCTTTTCCATTTTCAAAAGCTTTACTTATATTACTCATAGATATCCTCCCCTCTGTAACGTGCAATTGCTGCACAGTCCTTGTCACCGCGACCAGAAACTGTAATTACAATTATCTTATCCTTGTCCATTGTTGGAGCAATTTTCATTGCATGAGCTACTGCGTGTGCACTTTCAATTGCAGGAATAATTCCTTCTGTTCTTGCAAGATATTCAAAAGCTTCTACTGCTTCGTCGTCTGTTACTGGAACGTACTCAGCACGACCAATGTCGTTGAGCCATGCGTGCTCAGGTCCAATACCAGGATAGTCAAGGCCAGCAGAAATTGAATATACTGGTGCAATTTGACCGTACTCATCCTGGCAGAAGTAGCTCTTCATACCATGGAATATACCAATACGTCCAGTGTTTACTGTTGCAGCTGTTTCAAATGTGTCTATACCACGACCTGCAGCCTCACAACCAATGAGTTTAACTTCCTTATCTTCAATGAAGTTGTAGAAGGTACCAATGGCATTAGAACCGCCACCAACGCATGCCATTACAACGTCTGGAAGTCTTCCTTCCTTTTCAAGAATCTGACTCTTAATTTCCTTTGAAATTACAGCCTGGAAGTCTCTAACAATTGTTGGGAATGGGTGTGGTCCCATTACGGAGCCAAGGCAGTAGTGTGTGTCATCAATTCTGTTTGTCCACTCACGCATTGCCTCAGATACAGCGTCCTTAAGTGTTGCTGTACCGCTTGTTACAGGAATTACCTCTGAGCCTAAAAGTCTCATTCTATATACGTTGAGGGCCTGACGTTTTGTGTCCTCTTCACCCATGAATACAACGCATTCCATACCAAGAAGAGCAGCAGCTGTTGCTGTTGCAACACCGTGCTGTCCTGCACCTGTTTCTGCAATAAGTCTAGTCTTACCCATCTTCTTTGCAAGAAGTGCCTGGCCAAGTACGTTATTAATTTTATGTGCACCTGTGTGGTTCAAATCTTCACGCTTTAAGTAAATCTTTGCGCCACCTAAGTCCTTTGTCATCTTTTCTGCATAGTAGAGTCTTGAAGGTCTACCAGCATATTCATTAAAGAGTGTTTCAAGTTCAGCATTAAATTCTGGATCATCTTTGAAGTGGTTATATGCTTGTTCAAGCTCTATAACGGCATTCATAAGAGTCTCTGGAATGTACTGTCCACCATGCTCTCCGAATCTTCCATTCGACATTTTACTTACCTCTCTCCATGTGCAATTTTCACTGCACTTAGTATTTTATCTTTATCCTTGTGTTTTTCTGTTTCAACGCCACTGGAAATATCCACTCCCATTGGCTTGTTATTTTTTATTGCTTCTTCAAGGTTTTCTGGACTAAGACCACCAGCAAGGAAGTATGGTCGGTTATACCCTTTAAGTAAAGCCCAGTTAAAGCCTTTGCCCTCTCCTGTGCCTCCGTCTAAAAGCACTTCATCTGCAATGCTTTCCTTTGCCTTTTGAAGATCATAAATAGAGGTGACTTTGAATGCTTTAAACACTGGTTTTCCTGTTTGCTTTTTTACTTCTTCTATGTATCTGTTATCTTCAGTTCCATGAAGCTGTGCAATATCTATTACACCCTCATTTAGAAGTCGACAAACATATGAAAGGTCATCATTTACGAATACGCCAACAAGCGGAATACTAAGCCTAAGCTTACTTCTTAGGGCTTTTGCTTCATCCTCAGTAATTCTTCTCCAGAAGCGTTCATCCCTTGAAAGGATACAGCCTGCATAGTCAGGCCTTGCCTCGTTGACGGATTCTATATCTTCTAAAGTTCTAAGTCCACAAATTTTTATTTTTGTCATTCTGCAGCCTTCCTAAACTTTTCGAGCATTTCTTTTTTGTTATCTGAACGCATGAGTGTTTCGCCTATTAAAACAGCGTCTGCACCAATACGTCTTAAAGTTCTGCAGTCATCCTCAGTTTTAACTCCACTTTCAGCAACGTAGATTGCGTCACTTGGAATTAAATCTCTAAGTCTTTCTGCATTTGTAAAGTCTACACTGAAATCGTGAAGATTTCTATTGTTTACACCAATAATTTTTGCGCCCGCACTTATTGCGGATTTAATTTCTTTTTCATCATGTGTTTCAACAAGAGCTGAAAGACCTAAATTTTCACAAATTTCTAAATATCCTTCAATTGTTTTAGTGTCTAAAAGTGCGCATATTAAAAGCACACAATTTGCACCCATGACTCTTGCCTGATAAATCTGGTACTCATCTACTGTAAAATCTTTTCTAAGCATTGGTATACTTACAGATTTTCTTATTTCAGTGAAGATTTCATCTGAACCTAAAAACCACTTTGGCTCTGTAAGGCAGCTAATGCAATCTGCTCCAGCAGCCTCATAGTCTTTTGCAATTTGAAGATATGGGAAATTAGGACTTATGAGTCCCTTACTAGGAGATGCTTTCTTTACTTCAGTAATGAAGCTGAGATCCTCTCTTTTCAGTGCTTCATAGAATGCAGCACCATTTGTCTTCCCAAGACCTCTGCAGAGTTCTTTTAGTTCGTCTAATGACTTTTGTTCCTTGTCATTCTGAACTCTTATTTTTGCATAGTCTGCAATTGTATTAAGTATTGTACTCATACATTACTTTCCTTCTTCATCTGCTCAAGCTTCTCAAGAGCCTTGCCACTATCAATAAGTTCTGCTGCAAGGTTAATACCTTCGCCAATTGTCTTTGCCTTTCCTGCAACATAGAGGCCTGCACCTGCATTAAGAAGGACAATATTTCTCTTTGTTCCAGTAATTTCACCCTTAAGGATTTTTGTTGTAATTTCTGCATTCTCTTCTGGTGAACCGCCAACAATTTCGCTCTTTTCGCCACCTTCAAGGCCGAAGAGTTCTGGAGTAATAATGTATTTCTTAATTACACCACCATCAAGTTCACAGATTGTTGTTGGTGCAGAAATTGAAATTTCATCAAGCTTATCCTGTCCATATACAACAAGAGCTTTCTTTACGCCAAGGTTCTTAAGAACATTTGCCAAAGGCTCTACAAGGTACTCATCGTATACGCCAAGAATGAAGTATGCAGGCTTTGCAGGGTTTGTAATTGGTCCAAGAATGTTGAATACTGTTCTAAAACCAAGTTCACGTCTAATTGCACCAACATATTTCATACTTGCATGGTACTTCTGAGCAAACATAAAGCAAGCGCCAACGCTATTAAGAAGACGTACACAAGTTTCAGGATCCTGGTCAATATTTACGCCAAGTGCCTCAAGGCAGTCAGCAGTACCACTTGAAGAAGAGGCCGCTCTGTTACCGTGCTTTGAAACCTTAACTCCACCTGCAGCAAGTACGAACATACTTGTTGTACTAATGTTGAAGCTGTGGGCACCATCTCCGCCTGTTCCTACAATTTCAAGAGTGTCCATGCCTGTATCAACTGTTAAAGCGTGTTCACGCATTGCAGTTGCACAACCACTGATTTCATCTGTTGTCTCTGCCTTTGCGCTCTTACAAGAAAGAGCAGCAAGGAATGCAGCATTCTGAGTTGGTGTTGTTTCACCATCCATAATTTCATTCATTACTGCATAGGCTTCACCATATGATAAATCGCCTTTGTTAACTATCTTTTCAATTGCTTCTTTAATCATTTTTTAGCGCCCCTTTTACTAATATCTATAAAGTTCTTAAGCATTATATTTCCGTTTGGTGTCATAATACTTTCCGGGTGAAATTGCACTCCGTACACGTCATAGTCGACATGTTTTACTGCCATTATTTCACCGTCGTCCGTCTCCGCCACAACTTTAAGAGTGTCTGGCATTGTATCCTTTATGGCTGCAAGTGAATGATATCTTGCAACTGGTTCAAACTCGTTAAGACCTTTGAATAAATTACAAGTTAAGTCGAGCTTTGTGTTACTCTGCTTACCATGCATAAGTTCTTTTGCGTAGCTTACTGTTGCACCGTATGCCGCACATATTGACTGGTGTCCAAGACATACGCCAAGAATTGGGAACTTTGAACCAAGCTCCTTTGCTACTTCTACGCAAACACCTGCATCCTCTGGATGACCAGGGCCTGGAGAAATTATTATGGCATCTGGCCCGAGCGATTCAATCTCTTTAACAGTCATTTCATCGTTTCTTATTACTTTAATGTCTGGCTCAATTGAACCTATTAACTGGTACAGATTGTAGCTGAAGCTGTCGTAGTTATCTATGAGTAAAATCATCAGTCTACCTCCTGTGCCATTTTAAGAGCGTTAACAACGGCTGCCGCCTTGTTAATACACTCTTGATATTCTTTTTCTGGAACGGAGTCAGCAACTATGCCCGCTCCACTTCTAACAAATACCTTGTTATTCTTTTTATATGCAATTCTTATTGCAATACAGGTATCTAAGTTTCCTGTAAAATCAATATATCCAATTGCACCACCATAAATACCGCGCTTGTTGTTTTCAAGGTCATTTATAAGCTGACAAGCACGAAGCTTTGGCGCACCGCTCAAGGTTCCTGCTGGAAGAATTGCTTCCACTGCATCAAGTGCATTTTTGTCACTTCTAATAGTGCCCTTAACTGTGCTACCAATATGCATTACATGACTGTATCTTTGAATTTCATGATATTTCTCAACTTCTACAGAACCAAACTCAGAAATTTTTCCAATATCATTTCTTCCAAGGTCAAC
>DCGS01000079.1:0-2434 GCA_002314645.1 Ruminococcaceae bacterium UBA1772 | reverse complement strand
GCAACCTCCATGTCACTTCCCGAGAAGTAGAACATATATGGTGAAGGATTAACTGTTCTTAAAATTCTGTATGTGTTTAAAAGACTTCCTTCAAATGGTGCCTCAAGTCTGTTTGAAAGAACTATTTGGAAAATGTCACCCTCAAAAATATGGTGTTTTGCCTTTTCCACCATATTGCAATATTGTTCTTCATTGAAGAAAGGCTTTATTTCACCAGTAAGTCTACCATTTAAATCCTTCTTTGGTTCACCATTCTTTATAAGGTCAATCATATGTGAAAGCTCAAGTGAAGCCTTGTTATATTCTGTTTCAGGATTACTCAAATCTATGTTAACTATAAGAATTATTTTCTGCTTATAGTTATCAAATGCAATTACCTTGTCAAAGAGCATAAGGTCAAAATCCTTAAACTGCTCGTCGTCTTCTGCATCAAGTCTGAGTGTTGGTTCAGCGTACTTCATGTAGTCATATCCGAAGTAACCAACAAGTCCACCTGTAAAGCTTGGGAAGCCCTCAAGTCTTGGACTCTTATGCTGACTTAAAATTTGCTCAATTATTTCTCTTGGTTTCCTTGTTTCAACAACAAGCTCCCCTGCTTTTACCACCCCATTAGAACAGGTAATATCCATTTTAGGATCATAGCCTAGAAATGTGTATCTGCCCCAGGCCTCAGCGTCCTCCGCACTTTCAAGCATGTAACAGTGGTTGCTTACATTCATAAGAACCTTTAGAGTCTCTACTGGGGTTTTAATGTCACTTAAAAGCTCTGTCATTACTGGAACTGTGTTATATTCTTTTGACTTTGCAATTTCAAGAACTTCTTCAAGTGTTGGTTTAATTTTCATAGACCATTCTCCTTTCATAAAATAAAAAAGCCTGACAAGACCATATGATCTTGTCAGGGACGAATATACTATCCGCGGTGCCACCCTGATTGCGTGTACACGCCAACTTAAGAGTACCAACATACTCCGTACAACTTACGTGTGTACTAACGTCGTGGAATACTAAGCCTTAGCCGTTGACCACGCCCTCCGTGACCCATAATGACAATCTGTTTTTTATCCAACTCTCAGCAACGTGGACTCTCTGTAAAAGCATAATTGTTTTTTCTTTCACTTCATCGGTTTAACATATTAAACTGTTAAATTACGTATATTATACTTATATATATTATAAAGTTCAAGTGTTTTTTAAATTAATTTTACTTTTTTCTTCTCTATGCTATAATCAAGTTGAAAGAGGGGTGACTTTATGAGTAGATGTATTTATTGTAAAAACTATATTCGTACAATGGGCTTTAAAGCAGAAAACGCAGGAGGCTTCATATGCGGCGACTGTTATGAACTCTGCTCATATGATATCCAAAAGAATTTAAAGACCGTCACCTATGAAGAAATAAAAAAATCCATTGAAAAAAAGGAAACAGAAATAGGAAGAAAAAATAGATTAGAATTTAATAATCTTCCAGATAACGCAAAGAATAAAGTTAGAAGGAATACGCGTCTTGCACTTATTATAACCTTACTTTTTATAATTTTAGTTTACGCATTCATAACCATAGAAGAAATACGCACAAGGCAGCAAAATGAAGTGCTGCCAAAAGCTTCAATTTCAATAATGGACAATAAAAAAACCGAGGTTTCATTTGAAACCTCGGAGTTTTTTTGTTTTAAGAACAATTACTGCTCTTCAACAGCGTAAACAGAAACTTTCTTTCTGTCCTTGCCAAGACGCTCGAACTTAACTCTACCGTCAATCTTTGCGAAGAGTGTGTCGTCAGAGCCACGGCCTACGTTGTTACCTGGATGAATGTGTGTTCCACGCTGCTTTACAAGGATGTTGCCTGCAAGTACGAACTGTCCGTCTGCACGCTTCACACCAAGTCTTTTGCTTTCGGAATCTCTACCGTTGTTACTGGAACCTTGTCCTTTCTTATGTGCCATACTGTCTTACACCTCTTCTTTCCTTATGCTTTAATTGTGCCAATTTCAATCTTTGTATATGGCTGTCTATGACCCATCTTACGCTTCTCGTTCTTCTTTGCCTTGTAAGTGAAGACTGTAATCTTCTTGCCCTTACCATTCTTGAGAGCCTTACCAGCAACCTTAGCACCCTTAATGTATGGGTCGCCAACTTTGATGCCGTCATCTGAGCCAACAACAAGAACCTTGTCGAAGTTTACTTTTGCGTTTTCCTCTACGTCGAGCTTTTCAACATAGATTACGTCACCGGATTCAACCTTGTACTGTTTTCCGCCGGTTTCAATTACTGCGTACATGTTTTTTCCACCTTTATTAAGACTCGCTACGACGGGTGAAAATCCTTTTTCTTACAGGGCATACTTGCCCTACCCGGAATATGCGGCTTGAGTATTGTAGCATAAAGAAAGAGCCGCGTCAACAAAAAATTGCAATATTATATGTATTTATAT
>DCGS01000097.1:4862-7752 GCA_002314645.1 Ruminococcaceae bacterium UBA1772 | reverse complement strand
GGCCTTCCAAAGGAATATCAAAAGTTAATTTATGACAATAAGACTCTTTTTGACATTGGTCTTCATGGTCCAGACGTAATGTTTTACAGTAATCCACTAAATCCTACTCTTACAAGAATTGGAAATGAAATGCACGAAAAACCTGCATCTGATTTCTTTACAATGGCAAAGAGTGTAATAACAGAAAGTGAAGAAAAGGAAGCACATTTGTCATATGCGCTCGGTTTCGTGTGCCATCATACTTTAGATAGCTTTTGTCATCCATATGTTGAGAAGGCAATTGAGGTTACTGGTGCTTCACACTATGAAGTGGAAATGGAACTTGACAGAGACTTGCTTACAAAGGATGGAGAGGATCCACTCGTTTTTAATCCGTCAAAGCATATAAAGAACGATCCTAAAACTTCTAAGGTAATATCAAACTTCTATCTTGGTGTTACACCTGATCAAATGAAGCTTACTCTTACAATAATGAATCTGTTTTTAAGGCTCATTAGAATGCCGCTCAGAAAGGCAAGAGAGTATGTTTTCCCATTCCTCATAAAACTTGGCTTTAAAAATGAATTAGGCCTCTTTATGAGCCTCACTCCAAATGTGGTGTGCGCTCGTTCAAATGAGGTTCTTGAAAGAGAAATGTTAAAGGCAGTTCCTGTTGGTGTTAAAACAATTATGGAATACGTAGATTTCCTTGAAGGAAGGGCGCCAATGCCTGAAAGATTTTCACTTAATTTTAGTCACGGAGACAATTGGAAAGATTTAGTTGTTTAATAAAGAGCAGTCCCCAAAAGGACTGCTCTTTTTGTCTATAAATAGGCAATTATTTTGGTCTTTTTACCGATATATAAATATAGTATTTTTTTATATATTATAAGTATATTAATATGCTACATAGGGGTGGTCTTATGAAATTTGCAAGCAAAATAGTAGCATTGTTTATGTCATTGGTTATGGTCTTTACACTCATACCTGCATTCACTATTGAGGGTAAAGCAGAAGAGCCAAAGGTAATAGACGTAAATGAAGGTAATGGCCTTTATAAGGCTATTCGCCTAGATAAACCATTGTCAGTCAAGAAAAAGGCCACACAGAGTTTTTATGCTTTGTCAGAGGATGAATCGCTTTTTGCTAAGACAAAGTCAGATTATGCATATAAAGATTATGACGAGAGAACACATGCTTCAGGTAGAAAAGCACTTTATAATAAGCTCTATGACATGAGTAAAAATTTCTATAGCACATATGATGCAGACGTACAAGAAGTTGAAGGCGAGACCATTTATGTTATTGATGCCATTGAGTATAAAAAGGCATATGGTTTAACATATGAGGAAGCTCTTGAAACATATTTCACTTTTAGAAATGATAACCCAATTTTCTATTATCTTTCATATTCAATTTATGGGGCTTCAAATGGAGCGGGAAGTGAATATCTTTTCGTTATAACAGATGCTGACTATGACACCGCAGCAGAAAGAAAAGAATGTAACAAAATTCTTAAAGACGGAATAGAAGAGTATGCCAAGGTAAAAGAAGACTATATGGGCGAAGCAGAAATTGCAACTGCTGTTCATGACAAGATGACATATCTTGTAGATTATGCTTACGATGAAGATGATAATCCTTCTGAAGAGCTATGGGCTCACAATGTTATGGGTGTTTTCCAGTACAAGTCTGGTGTATGTGAGTCTTATGCAAGAGCTTACGAACTTATTCTTAACTATCTTGGAATAGAGAACGTATTTGTTACAGGTATTGGCGGCGGTGGCGCTCACGCTTGGAACTTAACTAAAGTAGATGACTTATACTACTGGGTTGACTGTACATGGGATGCTGCAAGTGATGGACATATTTACAGAGACTACAACTTAATTGGTAGCGCTGAGTGGTCTGATCATACTCCAGATTCATCTGCCAATACTGATGTTGAATTTCTTTATGATTTGCCTACAAATATTGCAACAGAAAATGCAGTTGTACATAATATTTACGTTACTAAGAATGGTGAAAAGCTTGCTTGGGTTGACACAATGGACGAGGCTATTTCACTTGTAACAGACTCTATAGCAAGCTATAAATTCTACCTTTATAACATGCTTGACTATGAAATAACTCAGACATATTTCCCTGCATCTCAAGGCGTGGAGATTATATCTAAGAGTTATATTGATAGAGATGACCATGAGGTTAATACAGACGTAGCATTTAATGACAGTTTTAACTTCTATTCAAATGTTACTTTAACGGATGTAAATATTAGTTCTTCATATAACTATTATGTTTATATGGCAAATAAAAACTGTGCATCAGTTTATTTGAATAGCAATACTTTAAACATTAATGGTAAAACATACAACGGTGGTAAGGACTATCTTGTTGGTGGAAAAACATACGACCGTGTTGGTGTAAACTTGTTTGGTAATGCTGGTTCAAAAATTGTGGTAAATCCAAATTCTCATCTCTATTTAGAAAGTGACTTTGTTAATGTTCCTCAAATTGAAGGCTCAGAAGTCGTAGCATATGTTGGTACATTTACTGTTGGCACTGTAATTGTAGATGACATGAAATTAAGTGGAGATGGAACCTTCACAGTTTCTGATGTTACAGCATCAAATATTGATTACTACACTAATGGAGGTACTACAGCAACAGTTACTTTGGATTCTCTTTCATCAAAAGCTAAGAATGGTAATGTGGTAATGTCTCTAAACTTTGTTGATGCAACTCATTATCCAAAGGTTAATCTTGGTACTGTAAATGCAACAGTAGATTTCCATATTAATGGTAATTGGCCTAACATTAATTCCTATGCTTCTAGCATTGTAAGCATTGGTGAAAATGATAGAGACAATTTTAAATTCTATATTTCAGATGAAAATAACAATTCTGAATT
>DCGS01000097.1:0-4853 GCA_002314645.1 Ruminococcaceae bacterium UBA1772 | reverse complement strand
TCTATAAAAAAGAAGATGGAAAAATCTATATTTGTGACCACTCAGCAGCACTTTCTCCTGTAAGTGGACAAGCTGAAACTTGTGATGCAGATGGTTACAAGGATTTATATCAGTGTTCAAAGTGCGGAACATATTTTGATGATTCTGTAAAGACAACTAAAATTTTTGACTTTGATTCATGGAAGCTTAATGACGGTAAGGTTTTAGCACATCATACAGGAATGTATGAATACCTTCCTGCAAAAGAGGAAACATGTTACGAAGACGGAAACACAGTTGTATATTCATGCACTGATTGTGAAACAAAATATTACTCTGACGCAGAAGGAACCAAAGAGATTACAGAGAATTCTTGGGTTATTCCAATGCACCATAACATTGTTCTTGGCATATGTTCGGAATGCGGAACCGACTTTAAACCTAATGTACCAGTTCTTAAAGTAAATAGAACAAGTGGAAAGGCAAAAATTTCTTGGGATCCTGATGAAAAGGCCACCAGTTATATGGTGCTTAGATCGGATAAAGAGAATGGGTCATATAGTTCAATTGGAGAGACAACAACCTTCTACTACATAGACACATCTGCAGGAAAGGGATTCACATTTTATTATAAGGTAATGGCCATTCACGACGGTGAATACTACGCTTCATCATACAGTAGTAAGCCAATTGTGTTCCATACTACGGTTGAAGCTCCTGTAATTACAATGTCAAGAATTTCAGCAAAAACTAAAGATGGAAAAGATTACTATAGTAAACCAAATATTTCGTGGAAAGCTGTTAGAGGTGCTTCAAAGTATGAGGTATATCGTGCTACAAGTAAAACTGGCACATATACACTTCTTGGAACAACCAGTAAAACTAGTTACATAAATTCAGGTGCTGCAGCTGGAAAGACTTATTACTATAAAGTTAAGGCAATAAGTGCAAACACAAAGTATGCAAATTCTGGCTTTAGTAATATAAAAGCATTCACATGCGGTTTGGACAGACCTACTGTAACACTTACACTCTCATCTAATAAGCCAAAGCTTACTTGGAAGAAGATAACTCGTGCATCTAGATATGAAATTTATAGACTAGATCCTAAAGCAACTGACTATAAGAAGATTGCAACTACAACTAGCCTATCATACAGAGATGCTAAAGCTTCAAAGGGCAAGAAATATGTTTATAAGATTAGAGCAATTACAGATGAGTCAAAATATGCTTATTCTAAGTACAGTGTTACAAAGACAATAACATCTAAATAAAACAAAAAACCAGAGAGACCCTGTCTCTCTGGTTTTTATTTATTGTCTTAAATTATTTCTTTGTACCAAATATTCCTCTAACAATTGCCTGTGTGCCTGAACGCATAACAGATGAAAGAGCAGTTGATGCTGCTTGCTTTACAATTTTATCAGTTGACTTAACCTTGCCACCTGTAATGCTATTTACGGCATTTGTTGAAACCTGACGGGCAATTGAACTTGCTGCATTTGAAGCAGCTCTTTCAAATACTTTTTTCTTAGCTTCGGCTGCTTTCTCAGCTTCTTTTGCCTCTTTGGCTGCTTGCTTTTCAGCTTCTTTAGCTTCCTTTGCAGTAAGCTTCTCAGCCTCTTTGGCGTCCTTTGCAGCCTGCTTTTCAAGTGCAGCATTTTCAGCAGCCTGAGCTTTCTCTTCCTTAAGCTTTTCTTCAGCTGCCATAATTATTTCATAAGCAGACTCACGGTCTACAGTTTCTCTGTACTTGAGTTCAAATTCAGATGTGACAATGGCAGTGCTTACAGCCGTCTGATCTGCAAGGCCCATGAGACTTTGAGGTGGAAGGATTTTTGCCTTTTCAACTACCTCTGGTGTACCACTTTCATCAAGGAATGAAACAAGTGCTTCACCAACACCAATTTCCATAAGGGCATCTTCTGAATTAAAGCTTGGATTTGCACGGAATGCATTTGCTGCAGCCTTAACTGCTTTTTGTTCAGCAGGTGTATATGCACGAAGTCCGTGCTGAACTCTGTTTGAGAGCTGTGCTAAAACGTCATCTGGAATGTCAGATGGAGACTGTGAAATGAAGTAAATACCAACACCCTTTGAACGGATGAGCTTTACAACCTGAACAATCTTTTGAACAAGAGCCTTTGGAGCATCTGCAAAGAGAAGGTGTGCCTCATCAAAGAAGAATACCATTCTTGGCTTTTCAAGGTCACCGACTTCAGGAAGCTTTTCAAAGAGCTCTGTCATCATCCAAAGAAGGAATGTTGCATATACTGTTGGGCTGTTAATGAGTTTTGCAGATGAAAGAATGTTAATTACACCACGTCCGTCTACATCTGTGCGCATCCAGTCACGGATGTCGAGCATTGGCTCGCCAAATACGCCTTCTCCACCTTCTTGTTCAAAGGTTAGGAGCGCACGCTGAATTGCGCCAACAGAAGAGCTTGCAACATTTCCGTAAAGAGCTGTGTATTCAGCCTGGTTGTCTGAAACATATTTAAGCATTGCACGAAGGTCCTTCATATCAAGAAGAAGGAGACCTTGGTCATCTGCTACTTTAAATACAATATTAAGTACACCTTCCTGAACGTCTGTAAGGTTTAAAAGACGGGCAAGAAGAGTAGGACCCATGTCTGAAACAGTAACGCGAACAGGGTGTCCTGCTTCTCCGAAAATATCCCAAAATCTTGTTGGATATCCTTTCTGCTGGAAGTCGTCTATATCAAACTTTTCTTTAGCACGAACATCCATTCCAGTACCTGGAGAAAGCATTCCTGTAAGGTCACCCTTTACATCTGAAAAGAATACTGGTACACCAAGGTCTGAAAATGACTCTGCCATTACCTTCATTGTTATAGTCTTACCAGTACCTGTGGCACCAGCAATAAGACCGTGTCTATTTGCCATTTTAGGAAGGAGGTATAGCTCCTTACCCTCTGTACTTTTAGCTATATATAATTTGGAATCTTTAAGCATGTTCAACCTCCGAAATTATGATAAATATATAATACATTAAAAAGTGCCAATTTATCAATAAAAATAGAGCAAGAAATACTTGCTCTATTTTTTGTGGCTTATAATCCAATTTAGTAATTCTTCGTATTTTACGCTACCATCAGCAAGGGAAAGACCTAGGTCTACAACTTCTTCGTTAGTTGCTGTAATTCTAATACCATTAAGTTCAAGAAAAGAGAGCATAATATAAACACCAATACGCTTGTTGCCTTCTACAAAAGCATGGTTTGAAACAAGTGAAAAGCCAATAGATGCAGCTTTTTCTTCCTTTGAAGGATAAAGTTCCTTTCCATCAAATGTTGCAAAACAGTTTTCCAATGCGGATTCGAGTAGTGCTTCATCTCTTACACCAACACTGCCTCCAGTTGCTTCAGCCATTATTTGATGCAATAAAAGGACTTTTTCTTTATCTATTTTAATCATTTTGCAAGCTCCTTAAATGCATCTAAATATCTATTTAAAATTCTTTTGGCGGCAATATCTATCTTTTCATCATCAGTAAGCGCGAGTCCAATGTCAACTTTATCTGCATCAAGAATTACATATCTAGGTTTGTTGTTTTTAAAGATAACCGCTTCTCCACTTGTGTCTACTGTATGAGCAATATTAGTGAAGTTTCTGTTTGCATCTGTCATTGAAAAGATTGTATCAGAATTAATATACATTGTGTTTCCTCCAAAATGTAGTATAAATTTATACTACTATTATTATACGATTAAAGAAAATTATGTCAATAAAAAAACTGTCCACTAAAAGTGAACAGTTTATTGGTGCACCTGACAGGAATTGAACCTGCACCCCTCTCGAGACTAGATCCTAAGTCTAGCGCGTCTGCCAGTTCCGCCACAGGTGCGTGTTTTGTTGTGGACTTATTATAATCTATTGGTCACCTAATTTCAAGGCATTTTTTAATACATTTATTTTGCATATACGAGCAATTGTGATAAAATAAAACACAAGGTTTTTACTAGGAGGAAGTTCCATGGCTGGTAATGCAAATTCTAAACTTAAACTCTTAAAACTTATGGATATATTAAACGAGTGTTCAGATGAAGAGCATCCTCTTTCTGCGCCAGAAATTTGTGCAATGTTAGGTGATTATGGCATTAGTGCGGAAAGAAAATCAATATACAGTGACATTTCTACTCTTGAAGAGTATGGTCTTGATATTATTAAGTCAGTAGATGCAAAAAAAGGATATTTTGTTGGTGAACGTGACTTCCAAATACCAGAGGTTAGACTCCTTCTAGATGCCGTTCGTTCTGCAAAGTTTATTAGTACTGATAAGACAAAGGAACTTTGTGAGAAAATAGAGGGAAGTCTTAGCAAATATCAGCGCCAAGAACTTTATGATCAAGTCTACTATGACGACTCAAAAAAAGAACAGAATAATAATATTTATCTTGTAATTGACCAGTTGTCAAAAGCAGTTCATGACAAGAAAAAGGTTAGTGTCCACTACAGAAGACGCGTAATTGAGGCTGGCGAAAAGCCAAAGAATGAGGATAGGCTCTATAAGCTCACCCCTTATGCTCTTATTTGGAGTGATGACCACTACTATCTTATTGCAAATAACGAGAAATATGACAACTTAATGCATCTTCGTATAGATAGAATTACATCTACAACTATTCTCAGTGAAACTGGACGTCCTGTATCTGAAGTTAGTGAGTATAATGACAAACTTGATGTTGCAGATTACACAAATAAGGTGTTTAATATGTTCTCGGGCGAAAAGGCAAGAATAGTTATTAAGTGTAGCAACGCAAAGTGGGAATTTGTGCGTGACCGCTTTGGCGATGATGTCCTTATAATTGACAGGGACGAAGAATCTTTTACTATTTCTATTGTTGCTGCGA
>DCGS01000053.1:502-8490 GCA_002314645.1 Ruminococcaceae bacterium UBA1772 | reverse complement strand
TTCTTGACCTCTTGGGTATCTAATTGAAACAACAGTTCCATCCAAGTCTATTGCATTTTCAAGATTTAATCTAAGTTCATCATAAGATGAAGGTGAATAAATAACAGATTTTGGAATGGATCTTATGAAAGCTACATCTAAAAGACCCTGGTGACTTCTACCATCTTCTCCAACAAAGCCTGCTCTATCAACTGCTAAAATAACCTTTTGATTTTGCATGGCAACATCGTGTACAAGTTCATCATATGAACGCTGAAGGAAGGTTGAATATACAGCAAATACTGGAATCATGTTGCCAGCAGCAACGCCACCTGCAAAGGTTACGGCATGTTCTTCAGCAATGCCTACATCGAAAAATCTTGATGGATATTTTTTAGAAAACTTTTCAAGTCCAGTTCCAAGTGCCATTGCAGCAGTAATGGCACAAATTCTGTCATCCTTTTCTGCAAGTTCACAGAGCTTGTCACCAAATATGCTTGAATAGTTTTCACCAGATTTTTTTGCTTTTCCAGTGTTTACATCAAATTTTGAAATACCATGGAAAACAGATGGATCCATTTCTGCAAAATTGTAGCCCTTGCCCTTCTTTGTCAACACATGAATTAGAACTGGATTGTCAAAGCCTTTTGCACTTTCCATTGCATTACATAAAGCTTCAATGTTATGGCCATCTATTGGTCCCATATATGAGAAGCCCATATCTTCAAAGAATGTACTGTTATAAAGGGAATCCTTTAGTTTTCTTTTGATTTTACTTATTGTTGACTTAGCATCCGAACCGATTACAGGTATGTTGTTAATTGTTGTTTCAACCCAGCCCTTAAAGTTGTAGTAGTCTGGGTTTGTTCGAATTGCAGCCAAATATTTTGCCATTGCTCCAACGTTTGGAGAAATAGACATTTCATTGTCGTTGAGAATTACAATTAAATTTGTGTTAGCACGACCAGCGTTGTTTAAAGCTTCATATACAAGTCCACCAGTAAATGAACCGTCACCAATAACAGCAACAGTATATGACTTGTCTTTTTGAAGTGTCTTTGCAACAGAAAGGCCGTATGCGGAAGAAATTGAAGTTCCACTGTGACCTGCCGCAAATACATCGTGCTTGCTTTCTACAGGATTTGGGAATCCTGAAAGACCACCAGCAGTTCTAATAGTTTTGAACTCGTTAAATCTACCAGTTAAAAGCTTGTGAGTATATACCTGATGTCCAACGTCCCAAATAAAGCTGTCTTTTGGAGTGCTGAATGACTTGTGCATGGCAATAGTCAGTTCAACAACGCCAAGGTTTGAAGACAAATGGCCACCATTCTTTGAAACTGTATCAATAAGCTCAGAACGCACTTCAGATGCCAAAGAAACAAGTTCATTCATATTAAGTTTTTTGACGTCATCAGGCGATTCAATCTTACTTAGATACTTATAATCCATTTTTTAAATACCTCATTAGTTATGTCTTGAAAGAGCTTTAAGAGTTGCCTCTTTTAAGTACTCATTCTTTTCAAAAGCATCAAGAGCCTTTAATGCTTTTTCAGTGTGCTCTTTTGCAAGAACCTTTGCACCTTCAAGACCTAAAAGTGTTACATAAGTTGTCTTATTGTTTTCAGCATCCACACCAACATTTTTACCAAGTTCTTCTGGGTTTCCAGTGACATCTAAGATGTCATCTACAATTTGGAATGCAATGCCAAAGTTTTCTGCGTACTCACGTGCTGCTACGAACTGCTCATTAGTTGCACCAGCAATTGTGCAACCAAGTTCACATGCGCAGCGAATAAGAGCGCCTGTTTTAAGCTTATGAGTAAACTTAATTCTATCTAAGGTTACATTGTTTGAAGTTTCATTTTGTAAATCTAAATTCTGTCCACCAATCATGCCGTAAATACCAGCATAATTTGAAAGTGTACGGATAGATCTTAAAGCAATACCTGGTGTTACACCTGCATCGCTTGCAATTTGGAATGCATAGGTTAAAAGTGCGTCACCTGCAAGAATTGCATTTGCTTCACCAAACTTCTTGTGGCAAGACTCTTTACCACGTCTGAAGTCGTCATTATCCATGCTTGGAAGATCATCATGAATAAGAGAATATGTGTGAATCATTTCAATTGCACATGCAAAAGGAATAGCGTCAATAATATTTCCGCCGCACATTCTGCAGAATTCAAGAGTAAGAATTGGTCTAATTCTTTTTCCACCTATTTCAACACTGTAAGCCATTGCCTCACCTACTGGCTGAAGCTGTGAATTGTCTATTCCAAGATAGTCACTAAGAGACGCATTTATAAAATTTCTCAATGACTCAAAATGTTGTTCGTATGTTTCGCATTCAATGTTACTCATTTTCGCTATCCCCATTTAGCTTAAATATTTTTTGCTCAGCGCTTGTAAGAGACTTATTACAGAATTTTGCAAGTGCTGTTCCTTCTTCAAAAAGTTCAAGAGATTCCTCAAGTCCAGTTGTACCAGACTCTAAAATGCTCACAATCTTTTCAAGCCTTACAATGGCTTCCTCATAAGAAAGTTCTCTAATTTCATCAGCCATTTTCAATTTCCTCCACTTGGCATATTGCCTTACCATCTATTAGTCGAAGTGTAATATTTTCTCCTATGTTCAAATCGTTTACGCCTTTTGCAATTGTTCCGTCAGTTTTAAGCGGTATTGTATATCCTCTGGACAAAACCTTAAGCGGAGAAAATGCGTCAAGCTTTCCTGCAGTCACTGAAAGTCTTGATATTTCAGCATTAAGTTGATTTGAAACCGAGTGATTCATTTTATCTATATACGAGTCAAGAAGAAGTCGACGCTCATTGATAAGCATTGCCGGACTTCTCATGACGTTTCTGTCCATTAAGCGATTAATTTCTGTTCTTCCCCTGTCAATTCTTGAGAGAAGATTCTTACTAGCTCTAATGCTGAGACTAGAAATACGTTCCATTTCTTCAATTTTATCTGGAACCGAAATTTCAGCGGCAGCAGACGGCGTTGGTGCACGCATGTCCGCTACAAAGTCAGCAATAGTAAAATCTGTCTCATGGCCAACGCCGGAGATGACTGGTGTTTTGCAGGCAAAGATGGCCCTTGCAACACCTTCATCATTGAAGGCCCAAAGGTCTTCAATACTGCCGCCGCCACGAGCAACAATAATTACGTCAGCTTGTCCAGATTCGTCCAAGCTTTGAATGGCACGTACTATTTGACCAGGTGCATATTCACCCTGCACTGCTGTTGGACTAATAAGCACGTTAGAAAGTGGCCAACGTCTTTTTAGGACATTGAGTATATCCTGAAAAGCAGCGCCAGTTGGTGAAGTTACTACACCAATTGTTTTTGGATATGATGGAATTGGTTTTTTATATTCCTGACTAAAGAGTCCTTCTTTTGAAAGCTTCTCTTTTAGTTGCTCAAAGGCAAGGTTTAAAGATCCAACACCATCTGGTTCCATATTTTCTATATAGAACTGATACTGACCGTCTCTTTCAAAGACTGAAACACTGCCAAAGACAATGACCTTCATTCCATTTTCAGGAGTAAATCTTATTCGTTCAGCATATGACCTGAACATTACTGCCTTAATGGATGACTTGTCATCCTTCAAAGTTAAATAGAAATGACCAGTTCTATAATGATTTGTAAAGTTTGATATTTCACCACAAAGAAGAATATTCTTAAGTCTGTAGTCACTGTCCACTACACCTTTAATGTAGGAATTAAGTTGACATACAGAAATTGCCTTTGGGGTAACAGTTTCCATATAGGTCACACCTTTTTCATGGATGTAAGAATTGCAACTCCAGCTGCATTGTCTGAAGAGAATACTGGCTCTGCAAAAGCACAGTCATACTTCTCCTTCAAGGAATTTCTTATTATGGAATTTGACATAACGCCGCCAGAAAAACAAATGAAATGATTCGGATATTTAACAAGTGCAGCAGACGCCATTGAGTCAATTGACGCCTCAACGTACTTGAGGCAGAACAGCGCAATGTCCTCTGGCTTTTCGCCGTCCTCAAGCATTTTTAGGCATTTGTTTTCCACGCCTGACAGGCTACAGTCAAACTCCTTCATTGAAGGCTTAATTTTAAATTCTCTTTTGCTTTCAAGAGCAAGCTTTTCAAGCGCTGGGCCACAAGGAAAGTTAAGGCCAAGTCTAACACCTATTCTGTCTATAGCTTGTCCAGCCTTTAAATCAGATGATGTTCCAATTAATTCAGCATGAACAATGCTTTCCTCAGAAGGTGTGCAAATGAGAGACTCTGTTGTTCCTCCCGACACGTGAAAAGCTAAAAAGTTTTCACTGAGTTTATCCAGCTTTTGAGCCGAATAAAGAGCCGCACAAATGTGACCTTCCTGATGAGAGAACTCATAAAAAGGAACAGACAAGACGGAAGCAATACTCTTTCCCACAGTATGTCCAACGTTAAAGCAAGGCATATAAGAACCTTCAGCCCTTCTTGGCTTTGTAGAAGTTCCAATTGCTTTAACATCCTTCGAATTAAAGCCATGACTTTCTTTTAGTTCTGAAAACAGATCAGAACAAAGTTCACGCATTTGTTCTGTGTGATGAAATACGGCGTCACTCTGCCTTATGCCTCTTTCTCCTGGCTTTACAGGAAGAAGCTTCTTTCTTTGAACAAGAGTATTTGTTTCTGGATTGAAAGCAGCTACTGAAGTTGTGTAGTTACTTGTGTCAAAGCCTAAATACCAAGCCATATTACTTGTCCCTTGAAATGCTTCCAAGAACTCCGTTTATGAATGAACCATCTTCTTTAGAAGCATATGTCTTTGCAAGCTCTACAGCCTCGTTGATAGATACACCTTCAGGAATGTCATCAAAGAAGAGCATTTCACAAATTGCAATACGAAGAATTGAGAGTGAAACCTTTGTAATTCTGTCTGTAGTCCAGCCTCTAGCATACTGTGAAATCTTGTCATCTATTTGTACAATGTTTTCAACAGTTGTCTTTGCAAGACTAATAGCAAACTCAGAAGGCTCCATGAACTCAGACTCAAGAGCAAGATTGAAAATATCTTCTATTTCACAATCAGGATTGAAAGCCTTTTCAAATACAAGTATGAATGCCTGTTCTCTTTCTTTACTTCTGTTAATCTTATTCATTATTTTCCTCCAAGCAAAAAGCCCTCTACGACATAGATGTCCTAGAAGGCTTTCTTGTCGTAATTAAAGGTCTTTAGGTTCAACTGGAGAAGAATACTCTCCTATGTCAGATACAATGCCAGTAATTGTTACATCTACACGAGTAACAACTCTACCTGTCATGTTCTGAATTGCTGACTTAACAGCATTTTGTACATTTGCTGACACTTCCTGGATTTTAGCTGAGCTGTGAAGTGTAATATACATGTGAAGCTTAATATCATATGATGAAGTTTCAACTTTTACATGCTTTAAATTCTCAGAATCAATTTTAAAAGCGGTATAAAGGTCTGCAGGTCTATTTCCAAGACCAGCAACACCATCAACGTCTTTTGCTGCGTTGATTGCAATTGTTGCAAGAACGTCTTCAGAAATTACAAGACCACTTGAAAGATTGTTGTTTTCTGCCAATTTGGTATCCTCTCTTTCTTACCTGCAATTTGTTTGCCGATAAAATGTACATATAGGATACCACAATTCCCCATTATTAACAATACTTAATTACATAATATAAGTAGTTTTTTACTTTGCACCAATTATTGAAATACTTGTTACCGGAAGACCAGTTTGTTCTACAACAGAAGATTGGATAATTGACAGTGCATTGCCCTTTAAAACACTATTTGCAATTATTACCTCAGCCTTTTCATCATCAAGGATAACAACGCACTCACTGGATAGTTTGGCGTTAATTATATTCTCTAAATCTGCTTCACGTTTAATTAAGTTCGAAAGGTTGGAAAGCTCCGCCGTTGCATTCTGAACAGCTTCCTTTGATGAGTCCTTATTTGTTATAACTGCATTCAAAGTAGATTTAGCTTTATCATGTGCTGTCTCTCGTCTAAGCTTTGAGCTTGCAAAGTATTCACTAACGCTACTACCCTTAGTGACAGAAGCGGTTGTTGACTTAGTGTTTTTAGAAGTTGTGGATGTTGTTTTTGAAGCCTTGGTTGTAGTTGTGGATGTGGCCGTTGCATTCACGTACTCTGCCTCACCCAAATTTCCAACGCTTTGTGAATTTGGCCTTGAATAGTACCAATTTACAAAGACTGCACCACATAACGCCACAAGAAGAGATGCCGTAACAATTTGACTTTTCTTAAGAATCATACTCATAATCTACCTCTTTCATTTCATTTTAGAAACAGAAACCCTGGAAGCTTCAATGTTAAAAAGTGACATACACATTTCTGTAATATTTGAAACAATCACAGCTGAATCGCCCCCTTCACAGACAACGGCAACGCCACGTATTTCAGGAGATAAAACACTAACGACCATACCATCATCTGATCCATCGTTATTCGAAAGTATTACATATTCATATTTATTCTCTCTTTCGTCCTCGTATGAGTCCTTTGCAAAAATTTTACATTCACTTTTTTCAAGAGTTATTGCTACAGTGCAGTCACCAACGCCATCCACAAGAGACAACGTCTCTTTAAGTTTTTCCTCCATATTGAGTTCAAATTGTTCCGTAGACGAAAGAACTATATCTTCACTGGGCTTTGACGATTCATCCTTTGAAGAAGCCACAATAGAAATGAATAAAAGTATTACAAGGCACAAGCAAAGAAACAAAATTCTAGGATTCGACTTTACTAAAGTTATACCTTTCTTCAATATATCTAATTGCATCCTCGTTGTCCTCCTCAACAAAAATTCTTGTTATTTCAAGCTCATAATCTTTATTTTTTGTTATTGTAACCTTTGAATTTACCCCAGTGTTTTCTAATATATCCTCTTCTGTTTCCTTCTCTAATGCACTAATTAATTCAGACTCATAAGACGATGATTTTGGTGTATCAAAATCCAAGTCAACATGAAAGGTGCCTTTTAGTTCAAAAAACAAGCAGCAAATTAAAACTACCGTACAAACAGACTTAAAAGTGCTTTTGTTTTTTGTCTCTGGATAGACGTAAATGATTGTATTATAAAGAAAAACTATGCAAATTACTGAAATAACCAATTCAATTATCTTGTCCATATGCTTCACCGAATTTAGTTTGAAATAAGAATGATTGCGGAGATTCCTAAGACTAATATAATTCCTTCAAATATGAAAGATGACAAAAATAACACACTGGCACTTTTAAGTGAACAAAATACATTTGAGAGCGTATCATTTGAAAAAGCTGTAGAAAGAATTTCTAAAAAAGCAAAGACAAAAATTAAACAAACACACTTTATGAGAAGCGGTGTAATTATTGAAAGAATTGCATAAACACCTGCAACGCCAATTAAATTCTTTGCTGCATAAAAGCACGCTGATACCGTTTCATACCCACTGCTAAGTGTTGATCCTATTCCTGGTATTGCTGATCCCATCAAAGCTTTTGAGGCCTTACTAGCAAGCGTATCTGCTCCGTTGGATACAAAACCGTTAAGTCCCATAATTCCAAGTATTAAGGACGTTAGTACAGACTGAAACACAACAATCAACTTACTCAAATTAGAAGACGCCTTAGACGAAAGACCCAACAGAACTGAAATCAAAATCATTGGAAAAATAATCAGCTTATTAAACGTTGAAAATATCTCAATACTTATTACAGACATAGCACCAAACAAAGCAGAAAGCGAAACCTTGCCAGATAATGCTGTAACAACAGCAAATATTGGAACAAAACTGTCAATGAAGCTTTCTATAATAGTTAGTGATTTATCACTAACTAAGTTATTAAAATAAGAATTGTTAGTGATATATAGTCCAAGTATTGAAACGGCCAAAACCCCTATTGGGAACCTAGCACTAGGAGTAATTTCTTCAATCAACGTTGCTATTATAAGGATTGCAATACAAAACAGAAGTAGTTCAATCGATGGTTT
>DCGS01000053.1:0-427 GCA_002314645.1 Ruminococcaceae bacterium UBA1772 | reverse complement strand
ATTCCCATTTAACACTTCAAGGGAAAAATCATATTCTGAAACAACCTTTCTAAAGTCTTCTATGTATTTTTCAGCCTGTTCCATATAGACTTCCCTCTTCAATAGTAGATAAAAGCTTTATTGCAAGCGGTAGAACAATTCCAATCATGCTAATTCTTCCAAATATAGAAACACAAAGAGACAAGGTTTGATTACCGTTGTCTTCAGATATAGACGAAACAAAATCTGTCATAATACTAATAAACATTAGTTTTAAAAATAAAGCTAAGTACTCTGAACAACTCTTTATAAAAGGTGAATTTGAAAAGATGTCCAGACCACTTTTTATTTGGATGGCACTAAACCCTAAAATGTATAAGGATAAAAGAAAAAGTGGAACCCTACTAAATTCAGGCTTCACTTCTTTTAGAATATTTGAAAGAACTAT
>DCGS01000036.1:10992-20503 GCA_002314645.1 Ruminococcaceae bacterium UBA1772 | reverse complement strand
GATTCTGTGCCGACTGATTTAACTTTAGTCTGCCTATCAAATTACATATTTTATCCACAGTAATTGTTACTGTACTTTAGTCAACAGAACCACGCTCTCAACATGAGCCGTTCTTGGGAACATGTCGAGTGGTGTAGCACGGTTGAGTGCGTAACCAAGAGACTGGATGAGGGCGGCGTCACGAGCAAGAGTTGCTGGGTCACATGAAATGTAGACTAGGCGACGTGGGTTCATGTCGACGATAGTCTGAATGAGTTCAGGAGTTAGGCCTTTGCGAGGTGGGTCTACAAGAACCACGGAAGGGGAAAGGCCTTGTTCTTTGAGAGTTTCAGCCGCCTTTGTTGCGTCACCGCATATGAATTCTGCGTTGTCTATGCCGTTTAGCTTTGCATTCTTTTTTGCATCCTCAATGGCTTCAGGAATTATTTCTACTCCAACGAGTTTTTTTACTTCGCTTGCCATTGTAAGGCCAATGGTACCAGTACCACAGTATAGGTCAAGAAGAATGTCATCTTTTGAAAGCTCTGCATACTCTTTTCCAAGTGTGTAGAGACGTTCTGCCTGTGGTGGATTAACTTGGTAGAAGGAAAGTGGAGAAATTCTAAATGTAAGTCCACAAAGTGTGTCAGTTATGTATCCTTCACCAAAGAGAGTAATGCATTCTTCACCTGTTATAACGTTCGTATCCTTCGTATTTACGTTGATTACGAGTGTTTTGAAGCTTTCAATTTTTCCCTTGAGTTCTTCTATGAGTTCATTCTCTGCTGGTATGGTTTTGCCGTTAATTACAAGGCAGAGCATGAGCTCTTTTGAGTAATGTCCTCGACGAATATATATGTGTCTTAAAAGACCATTTTTTGTTTCCTCCGAGTAGGTGGAAACTTTATTTTTTTCTATCCATTTTTCGACAATATTTAAAATGTCACTGAAAATTTCAGGCTGAAGTGCGCAGCTTTTACAAGGGATTATTCTATGGCTGCTAAGTGCATAGAATCCTATTTCTAAATTACCATCCTTGTCTCTACCTATAGGGAACTGAGCTTTGTTTCGGTAGTGGTCAGTTTCCTTAGAAGAAACAATGTCTAAAAGAGGTGGGTTTTCAAAATGCCCAATGCGTGTGAATGCGTCTTCTACACGCTGCTTTTTTATCTGCGATTCAGCCTCGTATGAAATATGTCTATACGCACATCCGCCGCATTTCATAGACACTTCGCAGTCAGATGAAATACGGTCTTTAGATGGCTCTATTATGTTTAGAATTTTGCCGAAGGCATAATTTTTTTTCACTTTGACAATGTGTATTTCAAGTTCGTCTCCTATGGCGGATCCTGGAACAAATACAGCAACACCGTCGAAGTGGCCTACGCCATTGCCTTCAGCAGTCATACCGTCAATTTTTAATGTAATATTTTGGTTCTTTGTTAGCATTTTTTACCGCCTTTAATGTGAGTTTTGTCAATTGAAAGTTTATGTCGTATATAGTAAAATGTAAAATACATCTTTAGTATAACATTTTTTAGGGGAAGTTCAAATGGGTATAATGGTAAATCCAGGCGCATGGAACAGCATTTTTGCAGTTCCATCATGTGTGGCAGATGAACATTTAAAGAAAGCAAATGGGCAACAGCTCAAGGTGCTTCTTTTTGTCATGCGCCACAACAATGAAAACATAGATGTTGAGGCGGTGGCAGCGGGTACAGGAATGTCTGGCGCCGACGTTAAAGATGCTATGCAGTATTGGGTTGAAGTTGGACTTTTAAGTAATGACGGTAATTTTAAAGAAACTAAAAATGTTAATACTGGAACAGAAAAGCTTTTAGAACTCCCAGACGTTGTTCCTACATATGATCAGGTTGCTGCAAGAACACTTGAATCGCCCGAGCTTCGTTTCCTTTTTAATGAGGCACAAATGCGTCTTGGAAAAACTATTGGTTATGCGGATCAGGCAAAGCTTCTCATGATTCACGACTGTTACGGTCTTCCTGTTGAGGTTATCCTTACCATTATTGAGTACTCGGTAAGTGAGGGAAAGGTCTCAATGAAATACATTGAGAAGGTTGCAAAGGATTGGGCTGAAAAAGAGGTTAACACTCTTGAGGCTGCAGATGAGTACATAAAGCAAATTCACTCAGAGAAAAAGCTTTGGAATGAATTCAAGTCTATGTTTTCTGTTGATACGCCAAATTACACGGACAAGCGTATGTCATATGTTATTCGTTGGCGTAAAGAGTGGAAGCAGTCACCAGAACTCATTTACTATGCATATGAGCAAACAGTAAATGCAACAAACAAATTCAGCTTTGAATATATGAACAAGATTCTTGAGAATTGGTATAACTCAGGAATTAAGTCGCCTGCAGATGCCATAAAAGCATCTAAGGAATACAAGGAACAGAAAAAGGTCGCAGTAAGTAGTACTGCTACACAGGCAACTTCATATGATTCAAGCAAATATATAGAAAAGGCCAAGGGGCCAATTGTGTACAAGAGGAGAGAGCAAAATGGCTAATAACTTAGAAAAGGCAAAGGTCATTATTGACAATAGAAGAAACGCTGCAGAGGATGCTGCAGAAAAAAGACGAAGAGAACTTGAGGAAGTCTCTCCTGAACTTAGAGCGGTTAATACAGAAATTGCATCGGCTGGTCTTAGAGCAATAAAGGCAATTGGCATGGGACAGGATGCAGGCGAATACATTGCAAAGCTTGCACAGGAAAATCTTGAACTTCAAAAGAAGAGAAAGAGTATTTTAGAGTCCCTTGGTTTAGATGAAAATGTTTTAGATGTTCACTACACTTGTCCAAAATGTGAGGACACAGGTATTTTTGATGGACACTACTGCACTTGTATTAAATCTTTAGTTACACAAATGCAAAGTGACAATTTAAATATGTGTGCACCAGCAAAGACATCTACCTTTGAGTCTTTTAGACTTGACTATTACAACGGTGTTGTAATTCCTGAAACAGGGGAAAGTGCATACGAAAGAATGAGCCAAATTCTTGCATTTTGCAAGGGTTGGGCAGAGGATTTTGACAGAAACTCTCAGAGCATTTTAATGTTCGGTAACACTGGCCTTGGAAAGACTCATCTTTCACTTGCAATTGCAAACGTAGTTGTATCTAAGGGATACAACGTTATTTACAAGACTGCAGGAACACTTTTCTCTCAGCTTGAAAAGGAAAGATTTGGAAGACTTAAGGGAAATGAATCGCCAGAGGAAGAGGTGCTCTCTTGTGACCTTCTAATCCTTGACGACTTAGGTTCTGAATTCATTACCCAGTTCACAGTTTCTGAGGTTTACAACATTATTAATTCAAGAATGCTTGCTGGAAAACCAACAATTATTAATACAAACCTAAAGTACGATGAAATTGCGGATAAGTACAATCCTCGTGTTTATTCAAGAATTATTGGTGACTACGTGCCACTTGAATTCATTGGTTTTGACATAAGACAAATTAAAGACAACTAAAATTAGGAGACTTTTAAATGGACATTATAGGTTCAATTACCGACCAGTTTAAACTTAACAGATGGCAGGTAGAAAACACAGTAAACTTAATTGATGAAGGAAATACAATTCCTTTCATTGCAAGATATAGAAAAGAAGCTCATGGTACCCTTGATGACCAGACACTTCGTGAAATTTCAGAAAGACTTACATATCTTAGAAACCTCGACAAGAGACGTGAGGAAATTACTGCTTCAATTACAGAGCAGGAGAAAATGACTGACGAACTTGCAGTAGCAATTGACAAGGCTGCAACTCTTGCAGAACTTGAAGATATTTATAGACCATACAAGCCAAAGAGAAAAACAAGAGCTTCAGTTGCTAAGGAAAAGGGACTTGAGCCACTTGCAAAGGCAATTATGGAGCAGAAAAATGGTGTAGACCCTGCGGCTCTTGCACCTGAATACATTGACCCAGAAAAGGGCGTTGAAACAGTAGAGGATGCACTCTCTGGCGCATCTGACATTATTGCTGAAGATATTTCAGATAATGCAGATATTAGAAGAAAGCTTAGAAACCTCTTCATGAAGCTTGGCGTTATTACAGCCAAGAAGGCAAAGGATGAGGACAGCGTATACGCAAACTACTACGAATTCTCTGAAAGAGCAGAAAAGCTTGCAGGACACAAAATTCTTGCAATAGACAGAGGTGAGCGTGAAGGCTTCCTTAAGGTTTCTGTTGTGTTTGAAAGAGAAAAGGCAATGGACATTATTGCCAAGACTGTAATTACAGGCTCAAACAAGTGTGCTGACTTTGTTATTGCAGCAGGTGAAGACGCTTATGACAGACTTATTTTCCCATCTGTTGAGCGTGAACTTCGTTCAACTCTTACAGAACGTGCAGCAACTGCCGCAATTAAGGTATTTGCACAGAACTTAAAGCCACTTCTTATGGCACCACCTGTAAAGAATAAGGTTGCAATTGGACTTGACCCAGGTTATAGAACTGGATGCAAGGTTGCATGTGTGGATGAAACAGGTCGTGTTCTTGATACAGGCGTAATTTATGTTACACATAGTGAAAAGCAAAAGCAGGATGCAAAAGTATTTATTAAGCAGCTCATTGCAAAGCACAATGTAGACATTATTTCAATTGGAAATGGTACTGCTTCAAAGGAAACAGAAATGTTTGCAGCTGAACTCATAAAGGAAATACCACAGAAGGTTTCATATATGGTTGTATCTGAAGCAGGCGCTTCAGTATACTCAGCATCTAAGCTTGCTGCAGAGGAATTCCCTCAGTTTGACGTTTCACTTCGTTCTGCAGTATCTATTGCAAGAAGACTTCAAGATCCTCTTGCAGAACTCGTAAAAATTGAACCTAAGGCAATTGGCGTTGGCCAATACCAGCACGACATGCCAAAAAAGGAGCTTGAAGAAGCGCTTGACGGTGTTGTTGAAGACTGCGTAAACTCAGTTGGCGCAGACCTTAACACCGCTTCACCTTCGCTCCTTTCAAGAATTGCTGGTATTAATGGCACAATTGCCAAGAATATTGTTTTATATAGAGAGGAAAATGGCGCATTCTCTTCTCGTGCCGAACTTAAAAAGGTTCCAAAGCTTGGACCTAAGGCATTTGAGCAATGCGCAGGTTTCCTTCGTGTTGCTGAAAGCAAGAACGTACTTGACAACACAGGTGTGCACCCAGAAAGTTATGACATTGCAAAGAATCTCTTAATGCTCTGCGGATACGACCTTAAGGACGTTAAAGCAGGTAACATTCCAGAGCTTCATGAAAGAATTGAAAAGCTTGGAATATCTGAAATTGCAAAGCGTCTTGAAACTGGTGAACCAACACTCCTTGACATTGAGAAGGAACTTTCAAAGCCAGGCCGTGACCCACGTGACGAGCTTCCACCACCACTTCTTCGTTCTGACGTTTTAGAAATGAAGGACTTAAAGCCAGGAATGGACATTAAGGGCACAGTTCGTAACGTAATTGACTTTGGCGCATTCGTAGATATTGGTGTTCATCAGGATGGACTTGTGCACATTTCTCAAATTACGGATAAATATATTAAACATCCATCTGAAGCACTTTCAGTTGGCGATGTAGTAACTGTTCGAGTAATGGAGGTTGACCTTCAGAAGAAGAGAATTGCTCTTACTATGAAGGGAGTACCTCAGGAGGGCTAATTATGCTTCTTGAAGTAAAAGACATTACAAAAAGCTTTGGAGAGAAACAGGTACTTAAAGGCGTTAGTTTCTCTGCCGAAAGTGGCTCCGCACTTGGTCTTCTTGGAAGAAACGGTGCGGGTAAAACAACCACAATTAGAATTATTATGCAACTCTTTAGTCCAAACAGCGGATCCGTTTTAATAGACGGAAAACCTGTGGACTTAAAGTCTGTAAACATTGGATACATGCCTGAGGAAAGAGGCCTTTATCCAAAGAAGAAGGTTATTGAACAGCTCATTTTCTTTGGCGAACTTCGTGGCCTTTCAAAGAGTGAAGCAAAGGCAAATGCAAAAAAACTGTTAAATAGACTTCATATGGAAGAGTATGAGAATGTAAAACTCAGCACTCTTTCAAAGGGTAACCAGCAAAAAATTCAGCTTGTTGCCACTCTTGTTTCAGACCCTGATATTGTAATTTTAGATGAGCCATTTTCAGGTCTTGACCCTGTAAATGCCATTCTTCTTAAAGATGTAGTTCGTGAACTTATAAGCGATGGAAAAATTGTAATTTTCTCAAGTCACCAGATGAATTACATTGAAGAGTTCTGTGACAACATTGTAATTTTAAATGAGGGTAAGATTTCTGTTTCAGGTAACATAAAAGAAATTAAACGCAGCTACACAAATAACAAGGTTGCCATAGAAACTGAAGACAAGGAAGAAGCGTTAAAGCTCTTTATGGCTGAAAACTGTGTTAAGACAACAGAGCTTACAGACAGCGGAATACTTGTTGAACTTGTAGAGTGGTCAGAAATTAAAGATATTATGTCAGTTCTTTCCGACTCAAAAATAAATGTCCAAAGTGTCTCAATGTATGAGCCTACACTTAACGATATTTTCGTGGACTACACTGACTCAGCTGTAGAGGAGGTGCAGTCATGAAACAGTTCTTTACAATATTTAAATTTGAACTTACAGGTTATCTTAAAAATAAACTGTTTATTGCTTTAACAGTAATTATGGTTCTTGGTATTGCAGGCCTTTTGTCGTTTCCAAGACTTACTGTAATAATGAAGGATAACAACATAGAGTTGCCTTCTTCTGAAGATGAGAAAACAAAAATTTGCTTCTGTAATAGTTCGGAGCTTCCAACAGAAGTTTTAAAGCAGGCATACACTGCAACTTTCTCTGAGGAATATGAAGTTACCTTTAAGGATACTGATAAAGATTTAGAAGCATCTGTTAAGGACGGAACCTTCGACAGCGCGGTAATTATTGAAACACCTACTTCGTTTAAATATGTAGTGGATACAGTTGATATGTACAACACAGAAGCGCAGCAAGTAAGCCTTGTTCTTCTAAATGTGCACAGATATGTTCTTATGTCTGAAAAGGGAATGAACGAAGAAGAAATTGCAGCTGTGCTGGATTCAAACATTGACTACGACACAGTAGTAACTGGGAAAGATCAGACAGAGAGTTTCCTTTATACATATGCAATTATTATGATTCTCTACATGGTACTTCTCATTTACGGCCAGTTTGTTTCAAACGGTGTTGCTGCTGAAAAGAGTTCAAGGGCAATGGAAGTACTTATTACTTCTGCAAAATCTATGAATCTTATGTTTGGTAAGGTTCTTGGAGCGGGCTTTGCTGGACTTATGCAACTCGTTATAATTCTTGCCACCGCATTTGGTTTCTATCAGCTTAATGAAGAATATGTAGATAATGAAATAATCTCATCAATCTTTAATATGCCAGGTAGTGTTTTTGCTTGGACAGTTCTATTTTTCATTTTAGGCTACTTTATGTATGCATTTATGTATGGTGCAGCAGGTTCCCTTGCAACAAGAACAGAAGATCTAAACACACTTGTTATGCCTATTACACTTCTCTATATGGCTGCATTTATGCTTTGCATTTTTGGAATGACAAGTGGTGGTGTAGATGATCTTCCATTTAAAATTTGCACATATCTTCCAACCTTTGCTCCAATGATTGCATTTGTACGTATATGTATGGGAGACATTAAGACATATGAAATTATAATTTCAATTGTTATTCAGGTTCTCTCAATTGGAGCACTTGGTGTTGCTTGTGCAAAGATTTACCGTGCTGGTGTAATGATGTATGGTAACACTCCAAAGCCAAAGGATATAATAAAAATTTTGAAAATGAAAGACTAAGAAGGATAAATCTTTGAAGAAAATAAATCATAAAGAACTCCATGATGAAATTCATGAGGAGATTGAAGAAATAAAAGAAAAAAGTGAAGAGGCTGGTAAAGAAGCTCTTCACATTCATATGACAATTAAGCAAATTGTAAGACAGATGTTTTCTTTAAAATTTGATGTTGCATCTCCAGAGGTTATAGATGAAAGATTTGTGTCTGGTGGTATTGTTACAGGTCCAAACCTTTCAATACTTGTCCTTGCAATATTAATTGCTTCCATTGGACTTAATGTTAATTCCACCGCAGTAATTATAGGAGCAATGCTTATTTCCCCTCTTATGGGAACTATTCATTCAGCTGCATATGGAACTGCAACTGTGGATATGGACTTAATAAAGCGTTCAGTTGTAGGATTCTTTTTCCAAGTGTTTATGAGTCTTGTAACCTCAACAATTTACTTTGCAATTACACCACTTAAAACTGCAACAAGTGAACTCCTTGCGCGTACTCAACCAACTGCGTGGGATGTACTTATTGCAATATGTGGTGGACTTGCTGGTGTTATTGGACTCACTCGAAAGGAAAAGTCGAATGTCATTCCAGGAGTTGCCATTGCAACAGCTCTCATGCCACCACTTTGTACTTGTGGTTATGCAATTGCAAACGGTGAGTGGAGAATGCTTCTTGGAGCGGGTTATCTTTTCTCTGTAAATACATATTTCATTTTCTTGTCAGCAGCAATTATACTTGTTGTATTGGAGGTTCCGAGGGTTGGAACTATTGCACCAAAGGTTTGGAAAAGACTTAAATCAAGTGTTATTAGAAATACAATTCTAATAGTAATTCCAAGCATTGTAATTGGAGCACTTGTAGTTTCAAACACTAAAACAGAGGATATTAACAAGAATAATTTGACCGAGTCTATTTCAACTGAAATGGTGTATAAACAGGTTAAAATTCTTTATCCAACAGTAGTTGATTTCAAAATTGGAAATATGAGCGACTACAAAACAGACGATAAGTCTAGAGTAGAGGCCATAATAATTACAACTAAGGGCGAACTTCCAAATAAAGATAAGGAAATACTCGAAAAGTGGCTAGATGAACTATATGGTCAAGAATGTTACTTCGTATATAACGTTCAATAAAAATAAAAGGGATATCCGAGTGGATATCCCTTTTTCTTTTCGGTTTTTATCTGATGTTTCCAACAGTTCTTGGGAAGAGAATTGCATCTCTAATGTTTTGTGTACCTGTGCAGTACATAAGGATTCTTTCAAATCCAAGACCAAATCCACCGTGTGGCACGCTACCGAAACGACGAAGGTCAATGTAGTCCTGATAGTTTTCTTCTGGCATGTTTCTGTCTCTCATAGCCTTGAGGAGTTTGTCAAGATCTGCCTCTCTTTCAGAACCGCCAATGATTTCACCAACACCTGGAACTAAAAGGTCTGTTGCGGCAACTGTCTTTCCGTCTGGATTTTGCTTCATGTAGAAAGACTTAATATCCTTTGGATAGTTTGTTACGAATACAGGCTTGTTGAATACCTGCTCTGTAATGTAACGCTCATGCTCTGTTTGAAGGTCAAGTCCCCAGCTTACTGGATATTTGAATTCAACGTCTGCTTTCTCAAGAATTTCAATTGCCTTTGTGTAGTCAAGGATTTCAAAGTCTGAGTTTGCAACGTTCTGTAATTTTTCAATAAGTCC
>DCGS01000036.1:8872-10947 GCA_002314645.1 Ruminococcaceae bacterium UBA1772 | reverse complement strand
AGTTCTTCTGGGCACTTCTCAAGTACAGCGTTAATTATGTACTTAACCATGTCCTCAGCAAGTTCAATTACGTCTGGAAGTTCAGCAAATGCAACCTCTGGTTCAACGTGCCAGAACTCGGCAACGTGTCTTGGTGTGTTGGAGTTTTCAGCACGGAAGCTTGGGCCAAATGTGTAAATCTTGCCGAAAGCCATTGCTGCAACTTCACCTTCAAGCTGACCAGAAACTGAAAGACCAGCGCTCTGACCAAAGAAGTCGTCTGCATAGTATTCTTCAGCTGACTTGTAGTCCTGTGAGTAACCAATTGTAGTTACCTTGAACATTTCACCAGCACCTTCACAGTCACTACCTGTAATGAGTGGTGTGTTTACATAAACATAACCATGGCTCTGGAAGTATTCGTGAATTGTTGCTGCAAGTACTGAACGAACACGGAAAATTGCGTTGAATGTGTTTGTTCTAAGTCGAAGATGAGGAATTGTACGAAGGTATTCAAGAGTGTGACGCTTCTTCTGAAGTGGATATTCAGGAGGGCAGTCACCAAGAAGAACAATTTCCTTTGCGTTAATTTCAACGCCATCCTCTTTAACTGCTGATGGAACAACTGTTCCTGTAACTTTAAGAGCTGAACCAAGCTTCATATAGTTTGCAAGGTTGTCAGCATCATTAATTGTTGCTTTGTCAATTACAATTTGAATGTGAGCAAGGCATGTACCGTCGTTGAGTTCAAGGAAAGCCATGTTCTTTGAGTCTCTTGAAGTTCTAATCCAACCACAGACTACAACTTCCTTTTGTAAATATTCTTCAGTTGTAAGAATGTCTTTAATGTCTATATGTTTCATATTTTCTCCTCCGACGAGTTAACCCTCGTAGTTATAATCCATTTTTTCTACTGACCAATCCTTTAAGACATTTAACATGTCTACGGCGCATTCTTTTGCAGCATTCAAGTCATGCTCAAGATAGTTTCCACATTCCTTGCGTTTTGCACCAGGAATTTCACCTTCAAAATCCTTTATAAAATCAAAAGATTCCTGAACAAGTTTAAGTGCGTCCGCATTTGATGCTGTGTTTCTAAGTAACATGTAGAAACCAGTTCTACAGCCCATTGGTCCAATGTAAATAACAGAGTCTTTGAACTCGCCATTTCTTGCGTATGTTGCAAAAAGATGCTCAAAAGTGTGGAGCGCTCCATTTGAAAGATAGTCACCGCAATTTGGCTTTCTCATTCTAATGTCGTATGTTACAACGTCTCCGTCTATTCTTGATACGTACATTCCTTTTTCAAGCTTGTCGTGATCAATGCTGAAACTAGCGATTCGTTCCATTTTGGCACCGTTCCTTTGCTACATTCTTAAAAATACTTATTTATTTTAATATAATAGAGGTAAACGGTCAAGGAATTCCGTTATAAACTTTTAATAATTGGTTTTATTGAAAAAACTTCATCTTAATGGTATCCTAATACAGTAGTTTAATTAGATGAAAGGGAGTATTAATATGGCATTTTGTATTATGACAGACTCTGCTTCTGATATTCCAGCAAGCATTAAAAACGAATATGGCATTAAGGTAATGGGAACACCTGTTGTTATTGACGGTGTTGACTATTTTGATGGTGAAACAATCTTCCCAGATGAGTTTTATAAAATTCAAGCAGAAGGCGTTAAAGAAATAAGCACATACCACGTAAGTCAGTTCATGTTTGAAGAGGCTTTCCGTGAGTTTGCTGAGCGTGGAGACGAAGTTCTCTACATCTGCTTCTCAACAGGTATTGCAGGTACATTCCAGGCTGCTAACCTTGCAAAGGAAGCAGTTATTGAAGAATATCCAGACTTTAAAATTACAATCATTGACTCAAAGTGTGCGTCTCTTGGTTATGGTCTTGTAGTTGAAAGACTTCTTACAATGCAGAAAAATGGAGCTCCAAAAGAGCTTATCATTGAAGCTGCTGAATTCTTCTGTGCACACATGAAGCACTATGTAACTGTTGAAACACTTGAATATCTTTTCAAGGGCGGTCGTATTAGCCGTGGTTCTGCAGTAGCAGGTGGCGTTCTTGATATTAAGCCAAT
>DCGS01000036.1:4716-8728 GCA_002314645.1 Ruminococcaceae bacterium UBA1772 | reverse complement strand
GTTGTATATGGTAAGGCTGAAGACGCTGAATATATCATCAGTGAACTTAAAGATACATTAAAGGTTAAAGATGTACTTACAAGTCAGCTTGGCTGTGCAATTGGTGCTCACATTGGACCAAAGACACTTGCTATTGTTTCTATGGATGCTTGGGAGCCAAAGTTTGAGGAATACCTCAAATAAAATACATAAATTTAGCGGCAATCAATTGATTGCCGCTTTTTTAATTTATGTGATTTGTTGCAATGTTTAAATATAGTGCAAAGCACAGCCATAAAAGATATGGTATTTGAAGGTAGCACGACACCTTATCTGCCTTGTAGAAGGTAACCATCATAATAATTATGGCAATGATAAGTGCCACTAAAATGACAGATGCAATTGTATATGCTTGTAGGTTGAAAAAGACTGGAGACCATAGGAAGTTTAGAACTAGACCTACTGAAAAAGCTATTGTTGCATCACGCTTATTAAGTGAGTCAGAGGTGTAAACTCTATAAAGAGAATATCCTAAAAGTAAATAAAGTATGGTCCAAACTATTGGGAACAATATGCTTGGAGGACTAAGCGCAGGCTTATCTGCCGCTGCCTGATACATATCCATTCCCTTTTTTGAAAGTAGTCCAGATAAACCACCTACTACAAGTGGCGTAAGCATTGCAAACCAAAAGGTATTTTTTTCTTTCATTTTCTCACCTCGCTCGTTTTACATATTATGCGTTGAATTAAAAGAATTATTCATAGTATAATAACTTTGTTTTGAGGTGACGAAATGCAAAAGACAACACTCTGCTACATTGAAAATGAAAATAAAATTTTAATGCTTTTCAGAAATAAAAAAGAAAATGATCCAAACGAAGGCAAATGGGTTGGAATTGGTGGCAAGTTTGAAGAAAATGAATCGCCCCTTGAGTGCGTAACTCGTGAAGTGTTGGAAGAGACTGGTATTTCTGACATTGAATTTAAATATGTTGGCCTCGTTCATTTTGTTTCAGATACATATGAAGACGAAGATATGTATCTTTTTAAAGCGTTCACTAAAACGAATGAAATAACCGCTTGTGTAGAAGGTGAACTTAAGTGGGTTCCAAAAGAAGACGTGTTGGCACTTCCAATGTGGGAAGGTGACAAGCATTTTTTAAAACCGCTTTTTGAAGGTAAAGAAAATTTTGAAATGTCGCTCATCTATGAGGGTGACAAACTTAAAGAGGTAAAATAAGTAAATAAAAAAGACGCATTGAAATCAATGCGTCTTTTGTCTTGTGTTTTATGCTGCAACAAAGAACTTCAAGAGGAAAATAAGAGCAAGTACATATGTAAGTGCTGATATTTCTTTTGCTTTTCCAGTGCAGAGTTTGATTGCAGTGTATACAATGATTGCAAGTCCAATGCCGTGTCCAATAGAGCCAGAAATAGGCATTGCAATGAGCATGATTGTAACAGGTATGAGTTGTGTCTTGTCGTCGAAGTCAACAAGCTTTAAGTTGCTAATCATTAAAACACCAACATAGATGAGTGCTGATGATGTTGCGGCAGCAGGAATGATTGCAGCAATAGGTGCAATAAATATGCAGAGAAGGAACATAATTCCTGAGGTAATTGCTGTAAGTCCTGTGCGACCGCCAGCCTCAACACCTGAAGCTGATTCAACGAAAGTGGTAACTGTTGATGTACCTGTTAAAGAACCAGTAAGTGTGCCAACTGCGTCTGAAACAAGAGCTTGTTTCATTTTTGGCATGCTGCCGTTTTCATCAAGCATATTTGCTCTTGATGCAGTACCAACAAGTGTTCCAATTGTGTCGAACATGTCAATAATACAGAATGTAATAATGAGAGAAACAACTGTGAGCCAGCCAATTTCCATAAATCCTGCAAAGTTGAGTTTGAAAAGAGTTGTAGATGCAAGATCCTTGAATGGTGGAATGAAAGATGCGTCCTTTAAAGAAGCAAAAGGATTTGTCTTAAGGAAGATAGCTTGCCCAGCCCAGTAAAGAACAGATGCTGAAAGCATACCGTAAAGAACAGAACCTTTAATATTTTTGTGGTCGAGTGCAATTATTACAAACAAACCGAAGAACATTGTAACAACAGAAAGAACCATTGGAGTGAATCCTGAACCCATTGCAGTTTTTGCATAGCCTGCAGTAAGTGCGCCAAAGAAGTCGCGTAGAGCATAGAAAGGGCCACCAGTCTCTGAATACACACCTGCATTTGAACCGAGACCAATGTTTATGAGCATAAGGCCAATTGAAGGTCCAATGCCAAGTCGAATAGGCTTTGGAATTGCATACATAATCTTCTCACGAACGTTAAAGAGTGAAAGGAGAAGGAATACAATACCTTCAATGAAGATTACAATGAGTGCTGCTTGGAATGAAGCAATATATGTCATTCCAGTAATAACAGTAATGTTTGCAACAACGGCTGCAAAGAAACTGTTAAGACCCATACCAGGCGCCATAACGAATGGCTTGTTTGCAAGGAGACCCATTGTGAATGTTCCGATTGCAGAAGCAATACATGTTGCAAGGAAGATAGCGTTCCAAAGTTCGCTTCCTCCGTTTGCACCAAAACCTGTTAAAAGATTAGGGTTGAGCGCAATAATATACGCCATAGTCATGAAAGTGGTAAGACCTGCAATAATTTCGGTTTTAACGGTTGTACCATTTTCTTCAAGTTTAAAAAACTTTTCCATATTTCCTCCCAAAACATAAAAAATTCAACTTTTTTATTATTACAGAAATCTACACTTTATTCAATAGGATAAAAGTGGTATAATTTTTTGGTACAATAATTTAGATGGAGGCATAACTATGGCAGAATTTACAAATAATTATCCAACCGTTTTCATTCATGGTCTTATGGGCTTTGGTGAAACAGACGGAACTTATGAACTTTTCCCATACTGGGGAATGTCAGTTATGGGCAAAAAGAGAAACCTTCTTAAACACCTTCGCGAAGAAGGATATGAAGTTTACGCTCCTAATGTAGGACCTGTTAACAGTGCGTGGGACAGAGCATGCGAACTTTGGGCTCAACTTTTTGGTGGCACAGTAGACTATGGTAAGGTTCACTCAGAAAAGTATGGACATGCAAGATATGGACGTACATATGAAAAGGGTCTTATTCCTGACTGGGGTCAAGAAGGAGACCACAAGAAAATTAATATTATTGGTCACTCATTCGGTGGACCTTCAGTAAAAGAGTTTGCAAACCTTGTTGCAAATGGTTGCCAGGAAGAAGTAGACGGAACTCCAGCAGATGAACTTTCACCACTTTTCCTTGTTAACAAGCCTCAGAAACTTCATACAGCAACAACTCTTTCTGGTGTTAACAACGGTACAATGTTTGCTACAATGTTTGGTCAAAAGGGTATGACATTTATGACATACCTCATTCTTACAATGTGTATTTCAACATCTAAGACAGCATTCCCTAAATACTATGATTTCCACACTGACCATTGGGGTGCAATGAAGGACCCTCGTTTTAACCCACCAACAGGTGAGCTCGTAAATCCTCTTAAGCACCTTGATGTTATGCGTGCGTATAACAAGAATCAGGTTGACTCTGTTGCTCATGAAATGAGAGTTGAACTTGTTCAAGACGTTATAAACCCTAGTCAGAAGGTATGGCCAAAGACATACTATTTTGCTAGAAGAGCTGACCGTTCTAAGGAAGTTCTTCCAAGCAAGTTTGTTCCAACTAAGGAAATGCATCCATTGTGCGCAGCTGCAGGTATTTTCTGCGGAACCTGGAACAGCCGCCGCATGAAGAAGCAGTACAACATTGGTAGAGAGTGGATGCCACACGATGGCTTTGTAAATGTAATTGGCCAGAGCGCTCCTCTCAACGCTCCAACTAAAGAGTGGACAGCCGCTGAGGCAATTGAACCAGGTATTTGGTACAACATGCCTGTAGAGTACAAAGATCACGTTTCATGGAATGGCATTGGTGAACACGAAGGTACATATTTCCAGTACTATGATGAAATGATGAAACTCTTTAGACA
>DCGS01000036.1:2502-4590 GCA_002314645.1 Ruminococcaceae bacterium UBA1772 | reverse complement strand
GCATATTGTTCACAGAGCATACACCTTTCTCTGTATGCGGATTCAAGGTTTTGCCCGTCTTTTAAAACTACGCCGCGTTTTGTTAAGTCCCCAAGTCTTTTGGTTATTGAGTCATAGGATAGTTTTAAATATACAACGGTTCCTATTTCTTTGAAGTGGGCCATTGCATTTTCTCCATAAATGGCACTTCCGCCTGTTGAAATGACAGAGTTTGCAACGTTTATATTCGAATTAATTCTGTCCTCTAAAGCAAGAAAGCCTAAAGGGCCGAGTTCTGCAATTGATTCACAGAGAAGTTTTCCTGTTTCTTTTTGAATTACAAGGTCACAGTCGACAAAGTCGAAGCCGAGCATTTTAGCTAAAACAACTCCAACGGTACTTTTGCCTGCACCCGGCATTCCAATCATTACTATATTCTTCATTATTATTCCTCCGTGTATGTGCTAAATGGAAAATAAACCGGACCACTTGGGCCCGGTTTAAATTTTAGTCTACGCACTCGTTCTTGTAAATGAGTGGTACCCACCATGTGAATCCAAAAGCAAAATGCATAACAATAAGTTCTGGGAATGGTACACCATATCTGCGTCCTACTATTAAGCCGATTGGGAATTCACATACGTGCATAAGAATGATTGCGAAGTTGATCCATGGGAATCCAAAAACAGCAGCAATAGTACCAACTGTCCAAAGGATGATAACAAGAGTGTAGTCAACCTTTTCAAGCTTGCCGATGGTTTCAACTAAAAATTTCTTTAATCCAACCATTTTATGTCTCCTTCCATTTTTGCTAGGAATATTATACAATGTTCCATTAAATAGTTCAATTAAAAAAGAGCCTAAGTTAATTAGCTTCTTTTCAAATTGACGGGTATATATGTTTGTGCTAACATAATAATTATAAGTAGTAGACGTAAGAGGAGGTAATAATATGTCTATTGAGTGTACAGAACGTTTTTATCCATCTACATCTAAAGAAGATATTTCAGTTAGATATCTTGTTTGGAAAGATACTAGCAACAAGAAGCCAATTGGTGTAATTCAACTTACACATGGTTGGGGCGAAAGAATTGAAAGATATGATGAAATGGCAAGAATGTTTGCTGAAAATGGTTATGTTGTATGTGGACAGGACCATTTAGGACATGGTCATACTGCAACAGTTCAGCTTGTTGGTCTTTATCCAGAGGATGCAGCAACAGCAATGATTGAGGATATGCAGGAACTTCGCAAAATTATGCAGAAGCAGTATCCAAAGCTTCCATATATGCTCTATGGTCACAGCCTTGGTTCAATGATGGTTCGTGACTATATTATGAAGTATAGTAAAGGGCTTGCTGCTTGTGTAATTTGTGGTACAGTTCCAACACCTAACTTCTCATTCCTTTTGACAAAGCCACTCAATATGCTTTACAAATTGACTCCTGCTTCATATGAGAAGTCATGTGAAAGAGCAAGAAAGAAGAGAAGTGCAGATGACACACCAATGACAGGTATGCCACCACTTGTAAACAGACTTGCTACAAGCTGGATTTCATATGATAAGGACAACATTATTACATACAACCAGAGCCCATACACATACATTGCAATGGATCTTTCACTTCTTAATATGCTTGGAACTTGCCTTAATACTGGTAAGCCATTCTGGTCAAGAAGAGTAGATAAAAAGGTTCCATACTTTGTAATGTCAGGTAAACAGGACATTTGCGGTGTTTTCTGTATTGGTCCAAATAAAGTATACAGTGAACTTAAGCGCGCTGGAAGAAATGTTAAACTTAAAATTTATCCAGACGCAAAGCATGAAGTTCATAATGAAGCTGCTAATGGAACAAAGGATGAAGTATTTAAGGATCTCCTTGATTTCTTCAACGAAAACAATCCAAAGCTTAAATAAAACTAACTAAAAAATAAAGAGCGAAGCGTTAAGCTTCGCTCTTTTCTTTACCATCTGTTTTCTACGTATTCACAGAATGCGTACATATCTTTAATTTCAAGAACTGTTCCGTCGTCGAGTGTTACAGTTCCGTTCCAAAGACCATGAACTTGATGTGAATGCATGCGCATAACAAGTACATTTAAGTCTGA
>DCGS01000036.1:1222-2473 GCA_002314645.1 Ruminococcaceae bacterium UBA1772 | reverse complement strand
GTCATTGTAAGGTTGAAACGTCCATCTCTTGAAATAAATTCCCAAGGCTCCATATATTTATCTGGCTTAGGGAAGGTTTTAACGTCTACTGCTTCAAACTTGTGTCCTTTTCCGTCATAGAACATCATAGTTTCTGTGGCATTGCGCTCGTCGCCAATACCCCAGGTAATTTCAAAGCCGAAGGTGTGCTTTGTCCCATCCTTGTCTGTAACGTATGTTGAACCGCTGCCCCAGTACCAAACAAGATTGTATGGTGTGCAAACGCGTCCCCAGTCAAGGCTTCCAAAACATGTGTCTTTTGTAAATTTCCATTCATTTCCCTGGTGTTTTACAAAGCCTTCAGCAGGCATGCACATTTGCTTTGTGGTCATGAAATATCTGTCTTCAAGGCCTTCGAAAGGAAGAACAGTAGTTATGTTTTCATGGTCTTCATACATATCCATTACGAACTTACATTCTGAGTCTTTAGACTTAAACCAAATTGTTCTAGTTCTGTCGGTTGTGTCGAATTCAACTTCGGCACCTCCAATTTTGAAATGAACATTGTTTGGCACGTCTCCCTTTGGAGGAAGTGCATATTTATTTGTCTGTGCAAGGAAAACCTTCATATCTGTGAAGATAGTTTCACCTTTTTTAATATCTACAAGTACGAGCGATACATACCCACCAAGAGAAATATTAGCAATTGAGAGCTGAATCATGAAATTTCCATCTGAAAGTTGATAAAAGTCCCACTCTTTTCTACGCATTTTATGACGCACTTTGTTTCTGTCATATTCAAAAACGTTATGCTTTGCGTAGCCTGGGCAAAGAAGTTCACCATTTTGTCCAAACATTGGTGTTTTTTCTGTGTACTCTTTTTGAGCACTAACGTAGTTGGCTTCCTGCCAACCAATGTAAGTCTTTTTCATGAATGAATTGCTCCTTTTTTTAAAATAATATATTTTGATTATATCATAATAATGTTGTATAATACTATATATAAATTGGGGGCAGGTGGTATAAAATGAGACCAAAAATGGACGCTGAACTTATTTATTCAACAGCATTAAAGTATTTTGCAAAATACGGTTACAAGAAGACCACAATTGAAGACATTGCCAAAGGTCTTAATATGAGTAATAGTAATATTTATTCATATGCAAGCAGCAAACAGGCACTTTATCTTGACTGTATTATGTTTGCAATTTCTAATTGGCAAAGCTATGTAAGACAAGCTGTTGAAAAGGAAACTACACCTAGTGACAGATT
>DCGS01000036.1:0-1107 GCA_002314645.1 Ruminococcaceae bacterium UBA1772 | reverse complement strand
TAGAGGAATTTAATACAAGAACAGTACATTACTTAAAAGGCTTAATAGATGATGGCATTAAAGCTGGAGACTTCAAAAATGTTGATTCAGAGGTAACTGCAAAGGTTTTCTTTGACTTATACAAGTACTTCATTATTAGTACTTATGTTAGAGAGGATTCTCCAGGAGACTTAGATGTTCATGGCGCAGCAGTTGTGGACGTAATTTTAAATGGACTTGCTAAAAAGGATTAATAAAGAAAAAAGGGTGTCTTTTCAGACACCCTTTTCCTTTTTGGCATTTTTGGGAATAAATTAGGTCAACTTAAGAAGTATGACTTTAAATGAATAATTGTATGGATTTTTTCATTTATGTTATTATAATTGATTTAAATTAACAAGTCAATAGTTTTATATAATTCCTAAAGGAATAAGAACAGCTAAAAGAATAACGTCTAAAGTCCATAAAATTCCACAGAACTTTTTCTGTACATTTCTTGGCTTGTCGTAAATAAGGAAAGATGCTAAGAAGAATGGAATATATGTAGTAATGAATACTGGTAAAGCACCCCACCATGTGTACACCCAAATGAAAGCAGGTGTAGTAGCTAGGAATATTTCAAATATTGAAAATCCTAATGCATTGGCAATGGCAAAGAAAATACGATTGTTTATTCCGAGAATTTTTTTATCTTTATCTTCTGGAAGAAGACCACTTAAAAATCCTGCAACTGAGAACATCATTGAGAGTTCCCAAGAAACACCAATTAAAAGGATAAAGCTTGTGCTTTCTGCGGATACTGTCCAAAGTGGATAGCCACTAAAATGGCAGATTACTGCGTTCATAATTTCATAGAACCAATGCACACCATAAAGGGCAAGTGCTGCAAATATGCCATTCCAATTTTTTTGTTTGATTTGTGGAATGTATACCCCACATACTACCAAAGCCAAAATTGCAATGAAGGTCCAGTTGAAGTTGTCCGTTGTTCTTACTGCAGCTTTTGCTGCATCTACGGCAGCCATTGCAGCCGCAGAACCGTCACCAAATAACATTTTAAATCCTCCTATTAGTGAATATTTTTGCGAATTATTCGCTTAACACATTGAATTATACTATACATTTAAA
>DCGS01000082.1:5564-11864 GCA_002314645.1 Ruminococcaceae bacterium UBA1772 | reverse complement strand
TTTGAAAAGACAAGCACAAGAACACGTTGCAGCTTTGAGGTTGCAGCACACGACCTTGGAATGGGTACTACATACTTAAATCCAAAGGATTCTCAAATTGGTAAGAAGGAAACAATTGAAGACACAGCTCGTGTACTTGCTAGCATTTATGATGGCATTGAGTACAGAGGCTACGGTCAGGAAATTGTTGAGGAAATTGCAAAGAACTCTAAAGTTCCTGTATGGAATGGTCTTACAAATGAATCACATCCAACACAAATCCTTGCTGACTTCCTTACAATAAAGGAACAGTTCGGAACTCTTAAGGGAATTAACTTTGTATATATGGGAGACGCTCGTTACAATATGGGTAACTCACTCATGGTTGGCTGCGCAAAGATGGGACTTAACTTCACAGCATGCGCACCAAAGAAATACTTCCCAGATGAAGAACTCATAAAGAAGTGTGAGGAAATCTGCAAAGAGACAGGCGCAACACTCACATTTGAAGAGGACCCAATGAAGGCTACAAAGAATGCAAACGTTATTTACACAGACGTTTGGGTTTCAATGGGCGAGCCAGTTGAAGTTTGGGAAGAGCGTATAAAGGAACTTGCACCTTACCAAGTAAATAAACAGCTCATGGATAATGCTGCTGACAATGTTGTATTCATGCATTGTCTCCCAGCATTCCATGACATAGATACAGAAATAGGAAAAGAAATGTATGACAGATTTGGCCGCGAGGATATGGAAGTAACAGACGAAGTATTCGAAAGCGAACAATCTATTGTTTTCAAGGAAGCTGAAAACAGAATGCATACAATTAAGGCCGTTATGGCTGCAACACTTTAAAACTTAGAAAGATTAGGAGACGCCATAATGCAAAAAAGATATCTCGTACTATCAGACGGAACCGTTTATGAAGGCTTTGCTTTTGGAGCATCGGCAGAGTCTATTGGTGAACTCGTTTTCACCACTGGTATGTGTGGCTATATAGAAACACTTACTGACCCAAGCTACTATGGACAAATTGTCCTTCAAACATTCCCACTCATTGGTAACTATGGAATTATTCCAGAGGACTATGAAGGAAAATGTTGTGTTAAAGGATACGTGGTCCGTGAGTGGTGTGACGCACCATCTAACTTCAGATGTGAAAAGGATCTCGACACCTTCCTTAAAGAGGAGGGCATTCCTGGCATTTACGGAATTGACACCAGAGAAATTACAAAAATCATTCGTGAACACGGTGTAATGAATGCAATAATCTGTGACGAAGTTCCAAAGAACTTGAAGAAAGTTAAGGACTATGTCATTAAAGATGCGGTTCCAAGTGTTACTTGTGAAAAGGAATACACAGAAAAAGCGGTAGGCGAGAAGAAGTACAACGTTACTTTAGTAGATTATGGCGCAAAGAAAAATATTATCAGAGAGCTCCAAAAAAGAGGCTGCGATGTAAAAATCGTTCCAGCTACATACACAGCAGAAGAAATATTAAGTGCAAATCCAGATGGAATTATGCTTTCAAATGGTCCTGGAGACCCAGCTGAAAACACATTCCAAATTGAACAGATAAAGAAAATGCTCGGCAAGGCTCCAATCTTTGGCATTTGTCTTGGACACCAGCTCACAGCTCTTGCTGCAGGCGGTGTAACAGAGAAGCTTAAGTATGGACATAGAGGTGTAAACCAACCTTGTAAGGACGTTAAGGGCACAAGAACATTCATCACCAGCCAGAACCACGGTTATGCCGTTGTATCTAGCAGCATTAAAATTGGTGAAGAGCGCTACATTAATGCAAACGACAAAACTTGTGAAGGAATTGACTACCCTGAATATAACGCATTCACGGTACAGTACCATCCTGAGGCATGTACGGGACCAAAGGATACAAGCTTTTTATTTGACAGATTCGTTAGCATGATGGGAGGTGCAGACTAATGCCACTTAATAAGGATATTAAGAAAGTACTTGTAATTGGTTCTGGTCCTATTGTTATTGGACAGGCCGCAGAATTTGACTATGCTGGTGCTCAGGCATGTCGTGTACTTAAGGAAGCAGGAGTTAACGTAGTACTTGTTAACTCAAACCCTGCAACTATCATGACAGACAACGCTCTTGCAGATGAAATCTATCTTGAGCCTCTTACTGCAGAAACTCTTAAGAGAATTATTGAAAAAGAAAAGCCAGACAGTCTCCTTGCAGGACTTGGCGGACAGACTGGCCTTACAATATCCATGCAGCTTGAAAAGGACGGTTTCCTTGAGGCTCATGGAGTAAAGCTCATTGGTACAAACGTTGAAGCAATTGACAAGGCAGAGGATAGAGAACTCTTCAAGCAGACAATGGATGAAATTGGAGAGCCAACTGTACCATCTGAAATTGCTACAACTATTGATGGCGCTCTTGAAATTGCAGAACAAATTGGTTACCCAGTTATTGTTCGTCCTGCATTCACCCTTGGTGGTGCAGGTGGCGGTGTTGCTGCAGACGAAAAAGAACTTCGCATGATTGCAAAGACAGGTCTTGACGCATCACCTATTACTCAAATTCTTGTAGAGAAGTGTATTTCTGGTTGGAAGGAAATTGAGTTTGAAACAATGCGTGACTATGCAGGTAACGTTATTGCAGTCTGCTCAATGGAAAACTTTGACCCAGTTGGTATTCACACTGGAGACAGTATAGTTGTTGCTCCAGCACTCACACTTGCTGACAAGGAATATCAGATGCTCAGAAGTGCATCGCTCAACATTATTACAGCACTTGGCATTGTCGGCGGTTGTAACTGCCAGTTTGCACTCAACCCTGACAGCTTTGAATATTCAGTAATTGAGGTTAACCCTCGTGTATCTCGTTCTTCAGCTTTGGCATCTAAAGCAACAGGTTACCCAATTGCTAAAATTACAACTAAAATTGCTCTCGGCTACACACTTGATGAAATTCCAAATGACATTACAGGAAAGACTTGTGCGTGCTTTGAGCCTACACTTGACTACGTTGTAGTTAAGTTCCCTAAGTGGCCTTTTGAAAAGTTCCAGGGCGCTTCAAGAAAGCTTGGAACACAGATGAAGGCAACAGGTGAGGTTATGTCCATTGCACCTAATTTTGAAATGGCAATGATGAAGGCTGTTCGTGGCGCAGAAATTGGACTTAACACTCTTAACACAGTTAAAAAGATTAGTTCTGGACCAATCCTTGAAAGACTTGAACTTCAGGATGACTACAGACTCTTTACAATATTTGAAGCACTCCACGAGGGCGTTTCAATTGAGAAAATTCACGAAATTACAAAGATAGATCTTTGGTTCCTTGCAAAGCTTAAAAAGCTTTCAGACTTTGAAGTAATCCTTGCAGACATAAAGGCAGGAAAGACAAAGTTAACAGAAGACATTTATCTTGAGGGTAAGCGTCTTGGCTATCCAGACGATGCATTCATGGCTCTTTCTGGAATTGAATCGCTCGAAAAGGCAGGCGTTACTCCTAGAGATGCTGTCTTTAAAATGGTAGATACATGCGGTGCTGAGTTTGACGCAAAGACTCCATATTTCTACTCAACATATGACAAAAACTGTGAGTCAAGAACATTCAAGCGTTCTGGCAAGCCAACCGTTATGGTACTTGGTTCTGGTCCTATCCGTATTGGACAGGGTATTGAGTTCGACTACTCATCAGTTCACTGCGTATGGACACTTAAGGAACTCGGTTATGACGTTGTAATTGTAAACAACAACCCAGAAACTGTTTCAACAGACTATGATACAGCTGACAGACTCTATTTTGAGCCTTTAACACCTGAAGATGTAATGAACATCATTAAGGTTGAAAAGCCAATAGGTGTCGTTGTAGCCTTCGGTGGACAGACAGCTATTAAGCTTACAAAGTTCCTTGATGAAAACGGCATTCAAATCCTTGGTACATCTGCTGAAAGTATAGACACAGCAGAGGACCGTGAGCAGTTCGATGCACTTCTTGAGAAGTTTAGAATTAAGCGTCCAAAAGGATTTGGTGTTAATACACTTAATCAGGCTCTTCTTGCAGCCTCAAAGCTTGGATATCCAGTTCTTCTTCGTCCTTCATACGTAATTGGTGGACAGAACATGAAGATAGTTCACGATGAAAACGAAGTTCGTGTTTACATGGAAAAAATCCTTGCTCAGGGTATAGACAACCCTGTACTTGTAGACAAGTACATGATGGGTACTGAAATTGAAGTAGACGTTATTTCTGATGGAAAGGACGTACTTATTCCTGGTGTAATGCAGCACGTTGAACGCGCTGGTGTACACAGTGGTGACTCAATTGCAGTTTACCCACCATATAGCATAAACGATAAGATGATGCAGACAGTTGTTGACTGCTCTGAAAAGCTTGCTCTTTCTCTTGGAACAAAAGGACTTGTAAACATTCAGTATCTTATCTATCAGAACGACCTTTATGTAATTGAGGTTAACCCACGTGCATCTCGTACAATTCCTTACATTAGTAAGGTTACAGGCGTTCCAATGGTTGACCTTGCAAGTAAGGTAATGCTTGGGGCAGAACTTAAGACACTCGGCTATGGCACAGGTCTTTACAAGACACCACCATACTTTGCAGTAAAGGTTCCTGTTTTCTCATTTGAGAAGCTTATGGATGCTAACTCTTACCTTGGACCTGAAATGAAGTCAACAGGTGAAGTTTTAGGTATTGGTAAGAATCTTAATGAAGCAATCTTCAAGGGAATTACAGCTTCTGGTCGTGTATTCAAGACTCCAAATAAGAGTGAGGGTACAGGCGTTCTCATTAGTGTTGAAAGCCACGATGAACTTGAAGTTATTTCTCTTGCAAAGAAGATTTACGACTTAGGCTTCGTTATTTATGCAACACCAGACACTGCAAACGCAATTGAAAGCCTTGGTATTAAGGTTAAACGTGTTGCAGACATTAGCAATGGAGACGCTGTTTCAGAGCTTCTTGAAAATGAAAACATCAGCTTCATTGTATACACTGGTGCTCTTATGGACGAGACTGTTCTTGACTACATTTCACTTTCAAGAAAAGCTTTGTTCCTTGGTATTCCAGTATTTACATCGCTTGACACAGCAGATGCTGCTGCAAATATTATTGCAAGCCGCTATTCTCAGCAGAATACTGAACTTGTAGACATTAATAACATGCGTGAAACAAAGCAGGTTATTGAGTTTACAAAGATGGTAGCAACTGGTGACGACTACATTATCATTGAGAACTTTGATGGAAAGCTTACATGTCCTGAATCACTCTGTCTTTCAATGTGTGACAGAAACACAGGTGTTGGTGGTAATGGTATTATCCTTCTTGAACAGTCAAAGATTGCTGACATGAAAATGCGTATCTTTAACAGTGACGGTTCAGAGGGTCATATGGCTGGTAACGGTATACGTAGTGTTGCTAAGTATGTTGCAGATAATGGATATTCAGAGGGCCGTGACACTGTTTCAATTGAAACTCCAAGCGGCGTTAAGATGATTAAGGTTTACACAAAGGATGGCCGTGTTACTTATGCTTCAGTTAACATGGGTCGTGCAAACCTTCTTTCAAACGATATTCCTGTTAATATTCCAGCTACAAATGTAATTAACTATCCAACAGAAATTGCTGGAAAAGAATATAGAATAACTTGTGTTTCTTTCGGTAACCCACACTGTGTTGTATTCCAAAAGTCAGTTGACGACTTAGATCTTAATGTAATTGGACCTAAGTTTGAAAATGCTGATATCTTCCCTGAAAGAACAAACACAGAATTTGTTCGTGTAGTAAATGAAACAACTCTTAAAATGCGTGTATATGAGCGCGGATGCGGAGAAACAAAGGCTTGCGGTACTGGTGCTTGTGCAGCAGTTGTTGCAGCATGTGAAATAGGCTTCTGCAAGAAGGGTGAAGACATTACAGTTAAGGTTCCAGGCGGAGATCTTGTTGTAAACTATACAGACGATGCAGTAATCCTTTCAGGTGACACAAGCGTTGCTTACAAAGGAATGTACCAATATTAAAGGAGACTTCTTATGTCAAATTGGGATAAAGAATATATTGCTCTTTGCAAGAAAATCTTAAATACTGGTGTAGAAGTAGAGAATAGAACAGGTACAAACACTATAAAGGTTCCTTCTCATCACTTCCATTTAGATCTTTCAGAAGAATTCCCAGTCCTTACAACAAAGCAGCTTTTCTTTAAGGCAGCAACTATTGAAATGCTCTGGATTTATCAGGCACAGTCAAATGATGTTCGCTGGCTTCAGGAAAGAGGCGTAAAAATTTGGGACGAGTGGGAAATAGGTGAAGACGGTATTTGGCGTGCAA
>DCGS01000082.1:1597-5499 GCA_002314645.1 Ruminococcaceae bacterium UBA1772 | reverse complement strand
GGCAAGGAGTGGGCACACACAATTGGTACTGCCTACGGATATATTGTAAACAAGTTCCAAATGACACAGAAACTCATAAATACAATAAAAACTAACCCAAATGACAGACGTATGGTAATGACACTTTGGCAGGACGACTATGTTCCAACAGCAGTACTTCCTTCATGCGTTTGGAGTAGTGAATGGGACGTTACAGACGGAAAACTCAACGCATGGGTACATCAAAGAAGCTGCGATGTACCTTTGGGTCTTCCTTTCAACGTTACTCAGTATGCAATGCTCTTAAACCTCATTGCTCACTGTACTGGACTTAAGCCTGGTACACTTGACTGGAGCATTAAAGATGCTCACATTTATGTAAACCAGGTTGAGGGTATAAAGGAGCAAATAAAGCGTTTTGACGAGCAGGGAGACCTTCCTGCACCAACACTTTGGATTAATCCAGAAGTTACAGACTTCTTCGAAATAGACAATTCAAGAGAGCTTAAGGACATTAGAATTGAAGGCTATGAGCACATGGGTAAAATTTCATTCCCAATTGCTCAATAAGAGGACTTAATATGATTTCAATGATTGCAAGCGTAGGGGAGAATCTTGAGCTTGGAAAGGGAAATGATCTCATTTTTCATATTCCAGATGATATGAAGTTTTTCCGTTCTACTACAAGTGGAAAAACAATAATTATGGGAAGAAAGACTTTCGAGTCTCTTGGCGGTGTTCTTCCTAAAAGACATCACGTTGTCCTTACAACCTCTAAAGACTTTGAATATGAGGGCGTAGAGGTTCTAAACGACATAAAAGATGTTTTAGACAAATACAAAAACACCGAAGATGAAAACTTCATCATCGGTGGTGGTGAAATATATAAATCATTTCTTCCATATGCAGAAAAAATGTACTTAACTGAGGTTAACGCGGCTTGTCCTGATGCGGAAGTATTCTATCCAGAATTCGAAAAAGAAGACTGGAATAGAAATGTTATAAAAGAAATTGAACACGAAGGATTAACAGCTGAAATAGTGGAATATACAAGGAAGTAATTTCAATGAGTAATGAAACTTGGCTCCATGAATACAGACTATTTATGCCTACGGATTTCAGAGAAGAACAGATCTACCTTGAAAACAAGGCAAAGTCTGGTTGGATTTTTTCAGGCGTAAAGAGATATAGATATTCTTTTCTAAAGGGTAAACCAGAAAAGGCAACATTCATTCGTGACTTTAAGGAAGATGACATCTTTGTAGATGACTACATCCAAATGTATGAAGATGCTGGTTTTGAGTTTGTCTTTAGAACAGATGAAAACTATTATTTCAAAAGAACAGGTGAATTTTTTCCTGAAGAACTTGAGGAATTTAGCACATATTTTGACCGTGCTGAATACTTCGGTGAACTTCACATGAAGAAAATGTCAAACACCTTTGTTGTAGTTCTCATTGCGCTTGCAATTGTAGTAGGTAACACACTTGCAGGCACATTCCAATTCTCAAACGTGGTTGACAGTCTTGCTTCAATTTTTTCACTTGTTGTTCTTTTCCTTTCAGCTTCATGGCTTATTTTCCTCTTCTTGAAATACAGGAGGATTATGGATATAAAGCTTACTCCTGAACAAGAACAGGAGAAAAGGGAAGAAGCAGAGGAAGAGGAAAGAGAAAGGGAAATAAAAGTTGAACCATATGCGGGTGACAAATCCGTCTTTGGTGAATATCCAAATACAGAACTCTCTTTCGAGGAAATACTTGAATCGAAATTAAAATAAAGGATGAAATAATATGAAACTTGGTATTGTAGGACTTCCAAATGTTGGAAAGAGTACACTTTTTAATGCAATAACTAATGCAGGTGCAGGTGCTGCAAACTACCCATTCTGTACTATTGAACCTAATGTTGGTGTTGTAGCTGTACCAGATGATAGACTTGATAAGCTTGTTGAACTTTATAAGCCAAAGAGTGTTGTACCAGCAAGCATTGAGTTCGTAGATATTGCAGGTCTTGTTAAGGGTGCTGCAAATGGTGAAGGACTTGGAAATAAGTTCTTGTCACACATTAGAGAAGTAGACGCAATTGTACATGTAGTGCGTTGCTTTGAGAATTCTGATATTGTACACGTTGAGGGTTCAATTGATCCTTCACGTGACATTGAAACAATAAATCTTGAACTTATCCTTTCAGACATGGAAGCACTCGACAAGAGAATTGTACGTGTTGAAAAGGCTATGAAGGGTGACAAGTCTCTTGCAAAGGAACTTGAAATTCTTGGTAGATTTAAAGAGGCACTTGCAGCTGGTAAGTGTGCTCGTACAGTTGAACTTACAGAGGATGAAGAGGAAATCCTTGTAGACTTCAACCTCCTTACAAACAAGCCTGTTATTTATGCTTGTAACATGGGTGAGGACGACTTTGTAAACGGAATTGAGTCTAATGAAAGATATCAGGCAGTAAAGGCTATTGCAGACGCAGAGGGCTCTCAGACACTTCCTATTTGTGCTGAAATGGAAGCAGAAATTGCTGAGCTTTCAAAGGAAGAGAAGGAAATGTTCCTTTCAGACCTTGGTATTGAAAAGGGCGGTCTTGACCTTCTTATTCAGCGTTCTTATGACCTTCTTGGACTTATGTCATTCCTTACAGCTGGCGAGCCAGAAGTACGTGCTTGGACAATTAAGAAGGGCACAAAGGCTCCAAAGGCAGCAGGTAAAATTCACTCAGATATTGAACGTGGATTCATCCGTGCTGAGGTTATTAACTACCAGCAGCTTCTTGACTGCGGTTCACTTGCAGCAGCAAGAGAAAAGGGCCTTATCCGTTCAGAAGGAAAAGAGTACATTATGCAGGATGGAGACGTTGTTCTCTTCAGATTTAACGTTTAATTGTAAACAAATTATTAATTTATGCGGGTTCACACGTGCTGTGGACCCGTTTTTTTCAATTTAGAAGAATTTTTTACCGATAAATGAAGTGTATTATTTATTTATATATAATAATTATTAATATTCCAGATAACTATTTTAGGAGGAAATTGTTATGCACGGAAAATTCTTCAAAAAGGTAATAGCTGTAACACTTGCCATAGCTCTTGTTATTGGCGGATTACCACTTATGGCAGGACGCCTTATTTCAGCAATGGCTTCAACAAATGTTGAAACATATGAAGCTCTTGTTGCAGCACTTGAAAGAAATGGAGACTCAACTCAGAAGAATGATGTTGATGTAACTCTTGGTGCTGATATTACAGTAAACGGAACTATTTACATTGATTCGGGTATGCTTGATTCCAACACTCAAGTTGTAATCAATGGTAACGGTCACAAAATTACTGTAGAAAACCCTGGTGTTGATGAAAGCGGCAGAATTAATCCTTCAGCTACAGCAACAACACTCATTGAGATTAAGAACACAAATACAGCTAAGGTTTTAATCAAGAACGTAACACTCATTGGTGGTAGTTCTTCAGCTTTGGTTAACAATGCAAATTCACTTGTTGAATTGGTTGACTCAACAGTTACAAGAACAGCTGCAGATGTAACAGTTCTTAATAACAACGGTAGCCTGTTGATAACAAACTCTAATATTAGCAGAAATATTGCAAATGGTGCTGTTCTTTCAAATGAGTTTGTTTCATATGAAAATTGCTTCCCACTTCAAATTAATGGAAGTACATTCAATGAGAATAGAACAAACAACAATATCATTTCTACAAAGGGTAAGACTTCTCTTGGTAGTACAACAATTGCTGGAAATATTGCTCCAGGTTATGCATATGCCGATGTATCCTCCTATGCAGGCTCACATTTCTCTGAAGTAGATGTTTCTGGTAACGTAACAAAGGGTGTATATTTTGCAAGCCCTGCAAGCCTTTATAAATCAACATTCCTCTATAATCATGAACTTTCAGATTTAGACAA
>DCGS01000082.1:0-1475 GCA_002314645.1 Ruminococcaceae bacterium UBA1772 | reverse complement strand
GTAGAGAGAATAACAGCTCTCAATTCAACAAATATCTTTAAAAACTACTCAATATTCCATGTTGTAAATAACGATGGTACATACACAAGATCAGTAGTTCTTCCAACAATTAGTCCTGAAACAAATAAGCACGTTAAGCCTAATGCTTCTGTAAACCTCAAGAAGATTTATGTTGAAGCAGGTCCTAATGGTTCAGTTACAAAGGACAATGTGTTCGGTAATGTAATCAATGGTGGAACTTCACTTGAAGTTTCAGCAACTCCAGATGCAGACTATGAGTTCATTGATTGGATTGGTATTGACTCAGAAGGAAGAACAGCAGTTAAATCAACAACTCCTTCATTCTTCTATGGCGGAGCAGACATGGTTCTTAGAGCTGAGTTTGCAAAGCAAGCAGAAGCAAAGGTTACCGTAACACTTAACGGAAACCCATGGAGTGGCAGAAATGTTACTCTTAACAGATTTGGAACTCCAATTGCAACACTTGTTGCAGGCGTTGGTTCACTTGCAAATGAATATAAAGGTAATGTATATACAGGTACATATGATATTTATGTAGATGGACAGGACAGTGGTTCTGACATTACAGTTTCTGAATCAGGCACTACAGCTCTTGTACAGTATGCATCGCTCGAATACACACTCGACGGCGGCACAGGTACAGTTCCTCCAGTTGGTTACTATCCAAAGGGAACAGAGGTTACAATTGCAAGTGGTAGCGGCATTTCAAAGGACGGCTACAAGTTTGCTGGTTGGACAGATGCTTATTCAAACATCTACGAGCCAGGCACAGATGTTTCTCTTAACACAGAAACTACACTCAAGCCAAACTGGTCACCTTTGACAGTAAATGCAAATGTTACAGTTAGAACAAACGGTCTTTCAGACAACGGATTCACTGTAACTCTTTACAACAACCAGCTTGGTACAACATACAACCTTGCTTATGCAGACGGTGTATACAAGGGAACTGTAGACAACGACTCAACATACAGATATGAAGTTCGCATTAACGGTACACCAATGGAGAACACTCTTGACTGTGTACAAATTCAAAATGCAACTTATGATTACTACAAGGTAACATATCATGGAAATGGCAATACAGATGGACAGTCAGAATCAACATCTAAAGTTTTAAAGAATACTGAAATTACACTTCCATCTGGACTCTTTGAGAAGAAGGGTAACGACTTCGTTGCTTGGAACTCAAACGAAGCAGGCAGTGGCTCTGATCATCTTGCAGGTGAAAATGTTACAGTAAATGGTCCAAAGACATTCTATGCAAAGTGGCAAGCTAAAACTCTCCAGGTTACATTTGATGTAGACGGCGGTAATCCAATTCCAGTTGGTGAAAGAACAAGAATGGTAACATTCGGCGGACAGTATGGTGCTCTTCCTACACCAACAAGAACAGGACATACATTCCTTTACTGGATTGAAGGTTCTCAGGTAATTAGTGCTACAACAAATGT
>DCGS01000049.1:3275-13719 GCA_002314645.1 Ruminococcaceae bacterium UBA1772 | reverse complement strand
CAAACTCCGCATCCAATACATTTAGATTCATCTGTAATTGATGGAAGTTCTCTTCTCATACCTCTTTTTGTAACAGGATGATGAAGATCAAAGATGCTTACAGGGCAGTTATACATACAAGCTTTACAGCCGTAACATTTATTATAGTCAATTACCGCAATCTGATTAGCCATATACAAACTCCTCCAATGGTGCATTGAGAAGCCTGTCAAGTCCAAGCTTTTCAATTGTTTCTTGTGTTGGAACACCTGTTTCTTCGTTCCAGCCAGCATTCTTCCATGCTGCTCTAAGCATAGGATCAATAGGTACAGTCTTACCTGCAACCTTACCTACCTTAAGAGGAGGTTCACCGATCATACGTCCATGTGGTCTGAAGCTCCATGGATCAATACCGTGCTTAATGTTGAATAACTGACGCATTGTTGTAATTCTGTGACCAACTACCATCCAATCGTCTGGAGTTCTATCCCAACCTGTTGCAGCTGAGAGCCACTCAAAGAGAGGATAGTTAGCAACACCTGTGATGAATCCGAAGTAGCATCCACCTGCAGCGTCAGCAAGTCTCTTATAGTACTGGTTAGCAAGAACCTTCAATGATTCTTCGTCATAGTTCTTCCATTCGCCCTCTTTTGAACCAATGAGAACTGCTGGAGGAGCCCATGATACTTTCTTCCAAAGGTGCATACAACCATAGTAGAGTGAACCACCAGATGTATGTCTTGATGGAGTAGCATCGAATGCATAGTGAAGTGCCTGCTGAGGGTCTGGACGAGAGTCGTGCATTGGAGGCTCTGTACCACCACCCTGAACACCATATTTACCAAATTCTGGTCCAAGGATTTCTGTTGCTTTCTTACAACCGTCTGCAAATGTGTCGCCAATACCTTCACGGTTAGCAATCATCTTTACAAACTTAATGATTGAATCAGCATTACCCCATGTCATTTCAAGGCCGCCGAAGTCTTCCTTTGAAAGAAGACCATTTTCGTATGCTTCAATAGCCATACCAACTGCACCACCAGTTGAAATGGTATCAATACCCATACGGTTACAATACTCGTTTATGAAGAGCATTGCATCATTATCTGTATTAAGAAGGAATCCAGTGAAGTCCCACTGTGATTCATATTCTGGCTTATGTACTTTCTTGTAGCCCTGGTCGTTGTGCTTGATTTTTGAAATATCAATTTCACCACCGCAACCATATACACAAGAGTAGCAATAGTATCTATTTGTCTGGAGACGAAGCATTTGAGAACCGTCAACCTTATTACACTTCCAAGCACTGAAGTCTTCCTTCTGTGAACCGCCCCAGTTTTTAATAGGAGCCTCACCTGTCTGAGCAGCGAAAGAAGATGCACCACCTGTACCCCATGTTCCCATAAGTACAGCTGTAAAGATACCGTCTGGTGACATCTGAAGTTCAGGAAGGATCTTACCTAAGTGAAGAAGACCAGCTGGTACTTCTGGTGGAAGCATTACAGCGTTAATACGAGAAGCACTAATCTTAGAGTACTTCTTAATTTCTGCAGGATTGTAACCTGAAACTGACTTTGTTCCAGCAAGAACAATACCCTTGAGCATCTTTGAGCCCATAACGGCACCAACACCCTGACGAGCAGCAATACGTCCGTTATCGTTACAAATACCAGCCATCCAGCTAAGCTTTTCACCGCCAGGTCCAATTACACAAGCGGCAGGCTTTTTCTTGCCTTCAACTGTGTTTTCATCAATAAGCATTTGTTCAGCAACTGCTGTGTCCTTACCCCAAATGTGAGAAGCGTCCTTAATTACAGGACCGTTATTATCACAATAAAGATAAACTGGAGTTTCAGACTTACCTACGAAAGCAATAAGGTCATATCCACATGCCTTAATGTATGGAGCAAACGTACCACCACAGTTAGCTTCTCCAATACCACCTGTTGCAGGTGACTTTGTTACAGCCATCCAACGTCCTGTAATTACAGAACCAGTACTTGTTAATGTACCACTTGTAATACAAAGAACATTTTCAGGACCTAGAGGATCTGCTCCAGCAGGTATTCTTCTAGAACACCACCAGGCGCCGAGTGACGCACCTGAGAGCAAGTTCTCATAGACTTCATCCTTGATTTTGTATTCCCTACAAGTTTTGTTTGTAAGATCTACTTCAAGGATTTTACCACAATAACCTCTCATTTTTTTCATCTCCCAAATTAATAGATTTAAAAATTAAAAAACTTAATTATTAGCCGCCACCTGAAGGAGAAAATGCACTGACAATGTCTCCATCATTAAGGGCTGTTTCCATTGGCACCTTCTGATAATTAACCAAAACAGGAAAAACCTTTCTCCAAATAACAGGAAGTTTTACCAACTTCAAAAACTGCTTTAGAGTTGTTCCTTCCGGAACTTCAATATCCCCGTTCTTGTCCATACGTGAAAAGTCACACATTGGTGGACCGTGGAATTCAATCTTCATAAAAGCACCTCCGGTGAAAATCTCTATACATTGTATAAAAGTAGACATATAAATTATACTTTAATATGTTCAGATAAGCAACAACTTTTTACACTTGACTAGTTTCACATTAGTGTATATTCTTTGGATAACTTTCCCAAAAAATAAAGCTCAATTTTTACGGCATTTAAAAATATTTATATTTACACTAACTTTACTCGTTGTTATAATAAGGTGTATTTTGATACGGACAAATTTCCATAGGTATGGAGGAAAGTAAAATGTACTCGGATAGATATTCAAGACAAATCATGATTCCTGAGTTTGGCGACGACGGTCAAGAAAAACTCACAGATTCTAGTGTCCTTATTATTGGTGCCGGTGGACTTGGTACAACTCTTATGTATCATTTAGCAGCTGCTGGTATTGGAACAATAGGAATCGCAGATCATGATATAGTAAGTGCAAGTAACTTAAACAGACAATATATCCATTTTGAAGATGATATAGGAAGTTTAAAGGTTATTTCTGCTTCTAGAAAATTAAGACAGTTTAACAGCTCACTTAATATAATTCCTCATGCAACAGCAATCAACAAGGACAATGCTTATGAAATTATCAGTCAGTATGACATTGTTGCATTAGCTGTAGACAACGCTCAGGCAAGAATGATTGTAAACGAAGCTTGTGTAGAGCTTGGAAAGCCATTTGTTGACGGCGGAATAAATGGTTTCATTGGAACAAGCGTATTTGTTAACCCTCATGAAACACCATGCCTTGCTTGTCTTTACGGAACAGAACTTCCACCAGAAGAAAGATTCAGTTCTCTATCTTCTGTAGTAGGAACAATTGCAAGCATTGAAGCAACATCAGTAATTCAGTATTTACTCGGAATAGATATTCCTCTTTCAGGAAAGCTCCTTTACTATGATGCAAAAGAAGCTTTGTTTGAAAGAATTCCAATTGAGCACAAAGCTGATTGCCCAATCTGCGGAAACAAATAATTAAATAAACATAAGAAAAGCCCCGGAACAATGTTCCGGGGCTTTTTGTAAGCATTAATTAATAATTACAATTGTTAGCGAGAAAAGAAATTAAAGTTCAAATTGTTTTGATAAGTAAAATCATACAAAAGCGGAGGAAAATCCTCCGCTTTTATTATTGATTTAATTTCGTTTATAGCTTAGATTATTTCTTCTTAGCTACTACGAATGCAGCTGCAGATACAGCTGAAAGAGCTACGATTGTAGCAACACCAGCATCACCTGTGTTTGCAACTTCTTCAACGTCAGCAAGAGGAGCTGCGTCTGTTACAACTACTGTTGGTGCAAGAGGAGTTTCCTCTTCGATTGTTACCTGCTGCTCAGTTGTTGCTTCTGTTGTTTCTTCTTCAACAACTGGCTCTGTAACAACTTCTGTTGTTGTCTCTGGAACATGACCAAAACGGATGCCCCACTTAAGTGTTCTTACTACATCATAGTCGAAGTAGAAGTCAACGAGTGGCTCTCTATCTTCTTTGTTTGCAGAATCAACAGCGTCCTGAACTTTGTCAACAACGTTTGATACTGTATCCTTTACAGGACAATCCTTATCCTTGTCACCAACTGATGGAATCTGGATCCACTTGCTTGGGTCGAAGAGGTTCTTAATCTTGCTAAGATCGAATGAAATACCAGCTTCAGGCTTTGTGAATGATGAATGAGCTGAAACTGAAAGAGCACATGTAGCTACGCTGAATACTACAGCGAGAGCAATTACAAGGCTGATGATTTTCTTTGCCATTGGAATCATATCCTTTCATATTTGAATTAAACAATTTGAACTGAAGTTCCCTTCGCTTACAGTTATACTTTACAACCGAGTACATAATTTGTCAACAAAAAATGAACAGATTTTAAACTTTCGGCAAAATATACAAAACTCCCATCTAGCCAAGGCTTCAAGTTGATAGTTTTGATAACGAATTCTGTTAGATTATTAACATTTTAGTCGGTTGTATGGTCGAATAAATCCTAATTCTACGTTATTTAGGCCATCAAATATCAGAATATGATGCAAAGCAAGCAATATTTTGACAATATCACAATAAAATCCTTGATTTTAGGACACCTAAGGTCTATTTTTTCAATTTTTCAGGCCTAAATATGAACAAAAATGAATAATTTGTTAACGACCGTTAATTTGACTTTTCGACTACCTTACGTATAATAATGTATATAATATATATTATACGGAGGACGTCATGGATAATATGGAAACAAATACAGTTCATGCGGGCAAAGAAAGAGAATGCTGTAACTACGCTTTTCGTTCTGCCCAAAAGTTTGCAGCTGATCCAAAAAACAACAAAAGACAGCCTTGTGGAGAAGGCACAGCCCTTCTTGCAGATACATTAAAGGCTGATCTGGGTGAGTTTTGTGACAGCGTTTTAGTTGAATCTTTCGAGGCAAGACAAAAAGCGTACATCCTTTCTAATTTGCTCGTTTTCATTTTTATGTTAATTTCAGTAGCTGGAATCATTGCTGCGCCATTCCTTGAATACTCAATTCTCTACATTGCTTCAGCAATTTTCTCAGTGCTTGCACTTCTTGCTCATTTTGGAGTATTTGGTGGAACATCAAAGAAAGCTACAGGTTCAAATGTTTATGCAACTATAAAGCCAACAGAAGAAACAACAAAAAGAATTATTCTTGAGGCAAATTTAGATGCTCCTTTCAATAGAAAGATTTCAAGAAAGACAGAAAGTCTTCTTAAAGTTCTTAATCTTATTCTAATCATTCTTCAAACTGCATTCGCAATAGTAATGTTCTTAAATGAAAATGGAACTCTTGAATTGTTTGAAACAAGCATTGTGGCATACATTGGATTTATTACTGCTTTGTTTGCAATTGTTCCAATTGTTTTATCAAGAACTGTTAATGCATCTGCAAGCACTCCTGGATGTGTAGACAACCTTGTTGGAGCCTACCTTGTATGTGGTGCAGCAAGATATATGTCAGTAACTGAAACAAAGTTACAGAACACAGAAGTAGATATTCTTCTTACTGGTTCAAAGAACGCAAACCTTGCTGGCGTAAAGGCATTTTGTCACGCACACGCAAATCTTGCAAATGATATTGATACATCAGTAATTTCTGTAGACTCAATTTTTGATCAAAACACCATTTCAGTTGTTTCAAGTAATAGAAAACTTGGAAAGGCTTTAAACGAAGCAGCTTCTAAGTCTGAAATTACTCTTTTAAACAACAAACCATCATTTGTTAAGGGTACAGCTAAAGTGTTCAAGAAGAATAAGTTCTCACACGCAACAATTACCTCTCTTACAAATGATGCTCCTGAATTCTATAGAAACATGGACGACACAATAGATAAGACAAGCCCTAAAGCAATTGAACCTGTAATGAAAATAATTCTTGAAACAATTATTGCAACAGATTCTATTAATAAGTAAATATAAATAATAAAAGACCCGCTCCTAAAAGCGGGTCTTATTTTTATACTCTAGATTTCTTTTCTGCAGCCTTTTTAAGCATTGGCATTCCAACATTTATTAATGTTCTTGGAAGACCCTGTGCAATAATTCTTGCAGTCTCAAGTCCAGATTTACTATTAATCAAATGAACTATACCATCAATCATTGTCTTAGAACAAACGCCTGATGTACCAGCCTCAAAACGTTTAATTGGAATATTCATAACTGAGTTATATACAATTTCGCGTGTAACTGGATCATTTTCAAGCGCCTTTTGAAGAATCATTTCAATTGCACTATTAATCATACGACCAGCTGGCATTCTTGTTGCGTCAGAAAGACACTCTTCTGCAGTAACTCTTCCTTCATCATAATCTGGAAGATAGTCATCTAAATACTTTCTAAAGATGTCTTCAAAGTCGTTATCTGTAACATTCTTAATGTCACCATTGAAGTACTTAGGTGCTGCATACATATAATCTACTTCTGCTGCAAGGTCGTCGCCATCTCTCATAGCAACTTTTCCAGTGAGTCTTATATCTGCACTTGATGCACCAATATAAATATCATACTCACCATCTTCAATTACCCAGTCATGAAGTTCTGTGCTGTAGTACTTGAATGCATCGCTTGTAAGTTCAATAGATATGTGCTTCTTGTCACCAGGATTAATTTCAACCTTTACGAACTCCTTGAGTTCCTTAGGTGCTCTGTAAACTAAAGAATCTTTTTTGCCTACATAAATCTGTGCAATTTCAGCAGCTTTTACTGAACCTGTATTTGCAATATCAAATGAGAGTTTTACTGTATCTTTTGGAGTAATTCTCTGTACTTGAATTTCAAGGTTTGAATAGTCAAACTTTGAATATGAAAGGCCATGACCAAATGGGAAAAGAACAGGAGTTCCAGTCTTGTCGTAATATCTGTATCCAACATAGATGCTTTCTTTATAAAGAACGCGTCCGTTTTCATCTGTCTGATAGTTATTTGGACATGGAGTGTCTTCCATTCTAATTGGGTAAGTTTCAGGGAGCTTACCAGAAGGAGATACAATACCCATAATGAGCTTTGCAATTGCCATACCAGCACCTTCACCAAGGAAGTATGTCTGCATAATAGCCTTTGGCTCATTAACCCATGGCATTTCAACAACGCTACCGGAAGAAAGAATTACAACAGTATTTGGGTTAGCCTTACATACTGCAGAAATTAATTCTGTCTGTGGTAAAGGAAGCTTTAAGCTCTTTCTATCAGATGCTTCAGATGCATCAAGTTCAGAACAGCTTACGAATACTACAGCAACGCTATTGTTTGCTGCTGCAACGCAAGCATCGTTAATTAACATTGGATCAATAATGTCTTCTGATGCAAGTCTATATCCCTGTGAATAAACATAAGGAACGTCAAGTGCAGATAATGCATCAAGAACGTTGTCAACCTTATATGAGTTAACACAAGCACTACCATAGCCCTGATACATTGGCTTCTTTGCTCTTTCACCAATGATTGCAATGCTCTGTCCCTTCTTAATTGGAAGAGCGTTCATTTCATTCTTCAAGAGTACTGCACAGCTCTGTGCCATTTCTGTTGCACGCTTATGATTTTCAGCAAGTGAAACTGGTTCAACTGGCTTTGAAAGCTCATCAACAGACTTTTGAACTAAATCAAATACTCTAAGTGCACTAGTATCAATTGTTTCTTCTGAAAGGTAGCCCTCACGGTATGCTTTAGCAAGTTCACTTACACAAACATAACCTGAACCTGGCATTTCAAGATCAAGACCAGCTTTAAGGGCATCTGTTCTGTCGTTAATTGCAGCCCAGTCGCTAATTGCAAGGCCTTCAAAGCCCCATTCATCACGAAGGATACCGTTAATTAACTTTTCATTTTCTGTGCAGTAAACACCATTAAGTTTATTATAAGCACACATTACAGTCCAAGGCTGTGCCTTCTTTACTGCAATTTCAAAAGGTTTGAGGTAGATTTCTCTTAAAGCACGTTCATCAACAAGTGAATCTGAAGCCATTCTCTTAACTTCTGTATTATTAGCAGCAAAATGCTTGAGTGATGTACCAATTCCCTGAGCCTGAACCGCATTTATATAAGAAGCAGCAAGTTCACCTGCAAGAATTGGATCCTCTGAATAATATTCAAAGTTTCTTCCGCAGAGTGGTGAGCGCTTAATGTTTACACCAGGTCCAAGAAGTACAGATACTCTATTTGCCTTGCATTCATCTGCAAGTGTTTTACCTACATTTTCTAAAAGGCTTCTGTCCCAAGATGCAGCAAGAGCTGTTGCAGATGGGTAGCATACAGATTTTATTGTGCCACTTTTAAGCTTTCCAAGCTGAACCTTTTTTCTAAGACCATTAGGTCCATCGCTCATCATTATTGATGGCAAACCAAGACGCATTACTGGTGCTGTATGCCATGCATCTGCACCTGTAAGCATTTCAGCTTTTTCACGGAGTGAAAGCTTTCCAAACCAAGATTTATAATCCACTTTTGAATCCTCCTCAAAGACTACCGAAGTGCCATAAAATATACATTTAAATATACGTTAAAATTATACACATTACACTTGTTATGGTCAAGAATAATCAGACCCAAGATATTTTTCTGCGCTTGCAATATCTATATCTTCAACATTTTTCAATTTCTTTCTAATAATATCGTTTCTATGCTGTGCCTCGCCAAGTGTATTTCCAGCCTCTTCAATCTTTTTCTTTGCCTTTTCAAGAACGCCACCAAACACGTCGTACTGAGCCTTTGTTGCCGACAGCAATTCTCTAACTTCATTTGCCTTGTCATTTATGGCAACTGCTCTAAAGCCCATGGAGAGGGAATTTAAAAGGGCAGTAATTGTTGTGGGACCTGCAATCATAACGTTATAGTCACTTTGAATTTTTTCAGCAATCCCGCTCCTAGACGATGCAATTTCCGCGTAGAGGCCCTCTGTAGCTAGGTACATAATTGCAAATGGGGTTGTAAGAGGTTCATTTATATACCCACGAATAGATTTCGCCTCTTGTTTTACCCTGTCTTCCAGTGCCTTACGAGCTAACTGAAGTGCATCTGGATCGGCTCTGTCGGATGCATCGCACAGCCTTATGTAATCCTCCATTGGAAACTTTGAGTCAATTGGCAAATAAGAAATCTTGTTGCTGTCTCCACCAGTTGGAATTTTTACAGCGAACTCTACACGAGCCTGACTGCCTGGAATTGTGGCAAAATTCTTCTCATACATATTTGGAATTGTTTGATCAAGAATTCCCTCCAGCTGGACTTCCGCCCAAGTACCACGCGCCTTAACATTTGTAAGCACCCTGTTTAAAGATGTAACATTTGTGGTAACACCCTCAGAAAGAGTTTTCATTTCACCGAGCGATTTATACACATTTTCAAGCTGCTCCGAAACGGTTTTAAAGGAACTGTCCAGTCTTGTTGAAAGAGTGGATGTGAGTTTTTCATCGACCGTCTGACGCATTTGATCGAGCTTTTTCTCATTGCTCTCCTGCATTTTAGTCATTGCATTGTCATTAGCTTCACGAATTTCCCCAAGAGAACGGCCAATACGCTCACCTAGGTTCAACTGATTTTCATAGTTTTGCTTTGTCATTTCGTTCAGTTTATTTGAAATGCTTTCTTTTAGGTTCGCGTCTGTCTGCTGAGAATATCTAAAGCCTTCAATTAAATCGTTTCTTAAAGTAGCTATTTTTTCTCCTAATGCAGCACTGTCATCCTGCTTAGAGTTAATGGCTCTGCGATTCATTAGTAGGAGAACTATACATACACAAAGAAGAATAATTATTATTGCAAAAAGAATTACGAGTAATGTTTCATCCATTTTAGGGCACCTCTTTTCTAACTTGAAATATTTTACCATATATTAATTATTTTATCTATTTATTAAAATCGATTCTTATGATAGAATAAACCCTGGATTTAAAAAGGAGGTATTTTATGCAACACACAATAAAAAGAAGTATTGCACTTCTTATGGTCATCTGCATTTTTACAACTATGCTTTCGGCCTGCAACAAAAAAACCTCCAAAACTATAAGGCTTCCGCTCTCTGCTTCAACGCCTTCATGCTACGACCCTCAAATTGCAACAGGCCTTGACCTTGAAAGTATTATTAACAACTGCTTTGAAGGCCTCGTAAGAATAAATTCCGAGGGCCAAATTACAAACGGTGTTGCAGATAGTTGGACCGTTTCTTCAGATGAAACAAAATATACATTCCATATAAGGAATGATGCTCAGTGGTATATTCCAAACGGTCTTGAAGATATGCTTGGTGAAGACTACAAGGACACATTTGGAACCCATGTAACCGCATACGACTTTGAATTTGCACTAAAACGTGCAATGGATAAAGATACAAACGCGGCTCTTGCAGAAACTCTTTCATATATAAGTTCTGTTTCTGCACCAAACGACACAACGCTTGAAATATCTTTAAATAAACCAAGCACAACTTTTCTTGCAACACTTGCAACACCTATTTGTATGCCTTGCAATGAAAA
>DCGS01000049.1:1690-3183 GCA_002314645.1 Ruminococcaceae bacterium UBA1772 | reverse complement strand
ACAACCGGTGTTGTCCTTACAAAGAATGAAAGGTATTTTGGAGAGTTCGAAGCAATTGCAGATTATGTAAAATTCATTTTGCCTTCAAACTTTAGCTCTAACACAAATGATGAAGACAAAGAAACAACAACATCTGAAACAACTGCAAATGTATTTGACTTCCTCTATGAAGATGAGGGCGGATATGATGCAGCAGCGGTAACAGCAGCAGAATCAAAAAATCTTTCAGAAGTATTCAGTATTAAAAAATATAAGAATGCAGTTAAAGCACTTTGCTTCAACTGCAATTCAGAGCAAATAACAGATGATATAAGACTTGCATTTGCTCACTCAACAAGCATAAAAACACTTGTCGGCTCTAGTCCAAAGGCTGAAGGAATAGTACCTGCTTGCTGTGGTCTTGCACCAGGAGTTTCCTATAGAGCTGGAAGCAATGTTATTGCTCCACCAAAAGAAAACCACAAATCTGCTCTTGAATACATTCAAAAGGCAAGCACTGTTACAGACGAAGACGGGAAGGAATCCGTTGAGCCTTTAAACCTTTCCCTTAATTTTGTTTTACTTAAGGAAGATGAAATAAAAGTAAAGGAAATGATTCAGGTTTGGCAAAAGATTTTCGGTGTAAGCCTTTCCATTACTGTTACAACATGTGAAACCCAAGAGGATTTGGATAGTTTAATAAACAACGGCGCATATGATATTGCCTACACCAATATACCTACATCTGAATTCTTAGCTTCAGGATTTTTAAGATCCTTCGCTTCAAACAGCAGCAAGAACATCATTAATTTAAAATCAGAGAAATATGATGCTCTTCTTACAAGAATTTTTAATGCTTCTTCTGAAAGCGAACTACTCGCTGCTTGTAAAGAAGCTGAAGAGTATATTGTAGAGAATGGTTATATTATTCCAGTAACACAAGAAGACAGTTATCTTGCCATAAAGAATATATCAGAGGATATTTCAGTTAGACCTTCGGGCGCTGTATATGCTTTATACAAATAAAAAAGGTCCGTCATATGACGGACCTTAATTTTTTTATTTTATTTTGTCTTTTTGCTTGGCTCTTTTACACTTTCTACAATACCTGTAGCAAGACCTGCAATTCCCTGGATGTCTGATGGAATAATAATTTTTGTTGCATTGCCATCAGCGGCTTTTGCAAATGCCTCAAGAGATTTAATTGTAAGAACCTGTTCTGTTGGAGCAGCCTCATTAAGGTACTGGATACCTTCAGCTGTAGCCTTTTGAATTGTTCTAATTGCCTGAGCCTTACCTTCAGCCTCTTTAATTGCTGCTTCCTTTGCAGCTTCAGCTCTAAGGATTGCAGCCTGCTTTTCAGCTTCAGCATCAAGAATTGCTGATTCCTTCTTACCTTCAGCAACAAGGACTGTTGATTTCTTTTCACCTTCAGCAATAAGGATTGCTTCACGGCGTTCACGCTCAGCCTTCATCTGCTTCTCCATTGCATCCTGAATGGCTGCAGGTGGCAT
>DCGS01000049.1:0-1509 GCA_002314645.1 Ruminococcaceae bacterium UBA1772 | reverse complement strand
ATAGGACGCTCAACACCATATGTGTAGAGCTTTGCATCTGTAATTTGGAAGAACACTACAGTGTCAATACGCATTGTAACGTTATCCTTTGTAATTACTGGCTGTGGATCAAAGTCTACTACCTGCTCCTTAAGAGTAATTTTACTTGCTACTCTGTCAATAAATGGCGCCTTAAAGTGAACACCAGCCTTCCATGTTGTCTTGTAGCTACCAAGACGTTCAACAACATATTCCTTTGCCTGTGGAACAATGTTGATACATGAAACAACAATAATTAAAACAACAATTATGAGTGGGATAAAAAAGTATTCCATAAAAAATCCTCCAAAATTATTTTTCTATTTCATTGACGCATTCATTTTTGATTTTACCAACCAAAAACTGAAGAGCATCAACTACATGCGGTCTAATGTCTCCACCAATGAGAACATACATAATGTCGTCTCCGACCCGAAGTTCACCAGATGCAAGCCATACTCTAATATAATAGATTCCAGGCATTTTATAGGTTTCTTCTATTACGCTATCAACCTTCTCTTGATCATATGAAAAATTCATTCCATTTACAGGAGCTGATTCAATGCCTTGTCTTACCTGTGCCTTTGCAGTTTTTCTTACCACACCATTGTGTGTTAGATACATTCCGCAATTTTCAGCAGAAGGGTCGGCCTTAGCTTCTTCAAGCCATTTATTTATATCTACCATATAAGTACACCTCGCTAACAGTTTATATTATATACTAATTCTAACTATAAAACATAGAAAAATAATAAAAAGATATAAAAATGAAATAAATAACCCCTAGAGGTATTCCTCTAGGGGTTTAATTTTTATTAAGCTGTATTAATTAAACAAGCTCAATGATGCACATTTCTGCAGCATCGCCACGACGTGGGCCTGTCTTAATAATACGGCAGTAACCGCCGTTAACATCCTTATACTTAGGACCGATTTCATCAAAGAGCTTCTTTGCTACGTCTTCTTTTGTTACGTAAGCAAGAACCTGTCTCTTTGCAGCGAGTGTGTCATTCTTTGAAAGAGTAATCATCTTCTCTGTCATTGAACGAACCTCTTTTGCACGGGTAACGGTAGTTTCAAGTCTGCCATTTTCAAGAAGATAAGTAACCATTCCGCGAAGCATAGCTTTACGGTGATCGCTTGCTCTTCCAAGTTTTCTTGTACCTGGCATGTAAAACGCTCCTTTCCCTTATTCGTCTTCTTTACGAAGAGAGAATCCGAGTGAATCGAGTTTAGCAACAACCTCGTCAAGAGACTTCTTACCGAGATTACGAACCTTCATCATATCGTCTTCAGATTTATTAGTAAGGTCTTCTACTGTATTAATGCCTGCTCTCTTAAGGCAATTGAAAGAACGAACAGACAAATCAAGTTCTTCAATGGTCATCTCGAGAACCTTTTCTCTTGAGTTATCATCTTTCTCAATGAGAAGGTCTGGCATTGGGCCATTTTCAGATAAGTCGATAAACAACTTGAGGTGATCGTTGAGGA
>DCGS01000026.1:10960-12007 GCA_002314645.1 Ruminococcaceae bacterium UBA1772 | reverse complement strand
CGAATTCGTCTGTAAGATTCTTTCCATCTTCGTCAATTGTTTCATAAGACTTCTTAACAGCTTCTACTGCGTTGTTAGCCTTAATTCCTTCGCCTTTAACAAATGCGTTGTAAGCCTTTGAAACACGTTCCCATCTGTTGTCTCTATCCATTGCATAGAAACGACCAGTAACGGTAGCAAGCTTGCCTACGCCAATTTCACTCATTTTCTCTTCAAGCTTTGCAATGTATTCAACACCTGAAGAAGGAGGTACGTCACGTCCGTCAAGAATGCCGTGAACGTAAACCTTTGTAAGGCCATTCTTCTTTGCAAGATCTAGAAGTGCAAAGAGATGTTCAATATGGCTATGTACACCACCATCTGATAAGAGACCTATAAGGTGGAGTGCTGAGTCATTTTCTTTGCAGTTTTTAACTGCACCTAAAAAGGCCTCGTTGTCGAAAAAGTCGCCGTCTACAGTAGACTTTGAAATTCTTGTAAGCTCCTGGTAGACGATTCTTCCAGCACCAATGTTTGTATGGCCAACCTCAGAGTTGCCCATTTGTCCATCTGGAAGACCTACGTCAAGGCCAGACGCGCCAATTGTTGTGTGTGGACACTCGGCCATTACTCTGTCGAGGTTAGGTGTCTTTGCAGCCACAACTGCATTTCCATAGGTTTCGTCTGGTACCCAACCGAAACCGTCAAATATACATAATACTACAGGCTTTTTCATAGCTTCACCTATTAAACGCTAGCAGCTTCAACAATTTTTGCAAAGTCAGCGCTCTTAAGAGATGCGCCTCCAATAAGTCCGCCGTCAATGTCATCCTGTGCAAGGAGCTCAGCAGCATTAGAAGGATTCATTGAACCGCCGTACTGTACAACAAAAGCGTTTGCAGCTTCAATGCTGTAAAGTTCAGCAATAAGACCACGAATGTAGTTGTTAACCTCGTTTGCCTGCTCTGAAGTTGCAGTCTTACCTGTACCAATAGCCCATACTGGCTCGTAAGCAATGATAACATTCTTAAGTTCTTCCTCAGAAACGCCTGCAAGAGCAATTTTAGT
>DCGS01000026.1:4946-10851 GCA_002314645.1 Ruminococcaceae bacterium UBA1772 | reverse complement strand
TCAAGGGCAGCTCTTACACGAAGAGCAACTGTGTCATTTGTTTCTCCAAAATACTGTCTTCTTTCAGAGTGACCAATGATTACATATTCAATGCCAATTGCCTTTAGCATGTTTGCCGAAATTTCACCTGTGAAAGCACCGCTTTCAGCCCAGTGAACATTCTCAGCACCAATTTTAATATTAGAACCCTTTGCTGCATCTATTGCATACTGAAGATCTACATATGGAACGCAAAGGAGTACGTCACAATCTGCATCCTTTACAAGAGGCTTCATTTCATTGATGAGTTCTGCAGCCTCAATTGGAGTCTTGTTCATTTTCCAGTTGCCGGCAATAACGGCACGTCTAAGTTCTTTATTCATGTTAATCTTCCTCTTTTACGTTTATTATTTGTCACTCATTGCAGCAATGCCTGGAAGTTCAATTCCTTCAAGGAATTCAAGAGAAGCACCGCCACCTGTTGAAATGTGAGTCATCTTGTCGCCGAAACCGAGCTGGTTTACTGCAGCAGCTGAGTCACCGCCACCAATTACTGTAACAGCGTCTGTGTCAGCCATTGCTTTTGCAACTGCAAATGTTCCCTTTGCAAGAGTTGGGTTTTCAAATACACCCATAGGTCCATTCCATACAACTGTCTTTGCATTCATTACTTCAGCAGCAAACATTTCAGCTGACTTTGGACCAATGTCAAGACCCTGCATGTCTTCTGGAATTTTATCTGCGTCTACAATTTCTACGTCAACTTCTGCATCAATTGGGTCTGGGAAGTTCTTTGCAACAGTGCAGTCAATTGGAAGAAGAATTTTTACGCCTTTTTCTTCAGCCTTCTTAAGCATGTCTGCACAGTAGTCAATTTTTGTGTCATCAAGAAGAGATGTACCAACTGTGTAACCCTTAGCAGCAAGGAATGTGTATGCCATACCGCCACCAATGATGAGTGTGTCAGCCTTTGAAAGAAGGTTGTCAATAACGTTGAGCTTGTCAGCAACTTTAGCACCGCCGAGAATTGTTACGAAAGGTCTCTGTGGGTTCTCAACAGCGTCACCAAGATACTTGAGCTCTTTTTCAATAAGGTAACCTGAAACTGCTTCAGATACATAATCTACAACACCTACTGTTGAACAGTGTGCTCTGTGTGCTGTACCGAATGCATCGTTTACAAATACGTCTGCAAGTGAACCGAGTTCTTCTGAGAATGTTTCAACATTCTTTGTTTCTTCAACTCTGTATCTTGTGTTCTGGAGGAGGACAATATCTCCATCCTTCATATTTGCAACAGCAGCCTTTGCATTTTCACCAACTACGTTGTCGTCTGCTGCAAAAAGCACTTCCTGGCCAAGAAGCTCTGAAAGGCGAACTGCAACAGGAGCTAAAGAAAGTTCTGGCTTTGGTTCACCCTTTGGCTTACCAAGGTGAGAGCAAAGAATTACTTTGCCACCGTCAGCTACGAGCTTCTTAATTGTAGGAAGTGCAGCTACAAGACGGTTTTCGTCTGTAATTTTACCGTCCTTTAAAGGTACGTTAAAGTCACAGCGAACAAGAACTTTTTTTCCGCTTACGTTAATGTCATCTACTGTTTTTTTGTTAAGAGTCATTTTAATCAACCTTTCGTTTAATAGATTGTTTATTTTTCATCCTTATAGCAAAGAGCAATTGCTGCTTTGCTTGCGCCATATGCTGAAATGGCACCAAGTTTATATACGGCAACAGGAGCATATCCAAGTTCTTCCTCAAGGAGAATGGATAAAGCGCGAGCTTCCTTAATTCTGCTTGCATATCCAATTGCATAGTCTGGTTTGTTCTCTCTTAAAACCTCTACACAGTATGCAAAGAATTGGTCGAATGCTGAGTGGTCACCTTTAATAATTGGTAACTCAGTTGCACCGTTTGTTGTAACGCTAAGTGTTGGGAATGGGTGATAGTTTTTAAGAGATACCCACTTGCTCCAATGCTTAGAGAAGTCACTTGATTTTGGAATGTGGAAGGCATCAACAATCATTTTCATTTGATCTTTTGTACCTTCAATGTATTCTATAATTTCATTGTAGTCTTTGCCTTCTGCGGCAAGCTTTGCAGCTTCAATAACTAGGAGTCCTGCAGTCATAGAATAGTTTAAAGTATCTATAACATTTATTTTTAAGTCTGAAGTAGGGTTTTGACCTGCAAAAAGAGTTGCGGCTTCCTTGGCTGATGTGTGCATTGGGAATTCACTGCTTCCAGCACAGATAACTATAACTCCGTCAAATCCGCAGGTTGCAGCGTTTTTATATCTGTCAAGGTATACAGCAGCAGGAATTGAAATGTTTTTTACGGTTCCAGATTCAGCAGGAAGAATGTCATAGAAATTTTCATGTGCAAAGTCAATTCCTTCGCTGAAGTGTTTACCGTTAATGAGGAAATCTGTTGCAAGGATTTCAACATCGTACTTGTCGACCATATCTACAGGAATGTCGGAACAAGTGTCAGTAATAATCATTGTTTTACTCATAAGTTACCTCCTAATTATTTGCATATATTATAATATGAATTTACTAAATTGTCAAAAATTTAACAAAGAATTGATACTGTTCAAATTAGCTGTTGTTGTTTGCGTCTGTCCACTGGTATTTAGTCAGCTCGCCACTACATTTTAAAGCAGGGTAGTCCCACTGTCTTAATACTTCATATACGGCAATGGCGGCAGAATTTGAAAGGTTCAAACTTCTGCATTCATCCATCATTGGAATGCGGACACATTTTTCTGGGTTTTCAAAAAGAAGCTGTTCTGGAAGACCTGCAGTTTCTTTTCCAAAAAAGAGAAAAGAGTTGTCTGGATAAGAAACATCCGAGTGTCTGTTCAAAGCCTTGGTTGAAAAGAAGAAGTAGTGGCCGTTTGGATTCTTCTCAAAGAAGTCAGAAAGCCCATCATAATAGGAAATATTGAGAAGATGCCAGTAGTCAAGACCAGACCTTTTTAAGTGTTTGTCGGTTACTGTAAAGCCCATTGGCTTTACAATGTGCAAATTAACGCCTGTGCAAGCACATGTACGTGCAATATTTCCCGTGTTTTGGGGAATTTCAGGCTCAACGAGCACAATGTTAAGCTCTGCCAAAGAAAATTACCTCCTGGCCTATAATAATACTTATATATACACTTTTAAGAATATCATAATAATAGACATACTTCAATGAATTTGGTGTTAATAAATGTATAAGAATGTACAAAATGGGCAAACTGTTTTTGGAGGTAAATAGAATGAAACTCAAATACGTTTTGCCCATTTTTTTAATTGTTATTCTTTTTTCAGCTTGTAGTAATAAAAATACGAATGATAACGCGGTAGTTTCTCCAGCAAAAAACGTCAGTAACCCTAGGGAAGAAATAATGATTGAAACACCAGATCCTCTCAATTCCGCGGGTCTTTCAACAGAAAAAATAGAATATGGTTTTGGCGTGGCAAGGGATGAAAAACCAAATGAACTTTCACTTAACAACCAAAAGCTTTTTGATAACTATTCAGCCTTCTGTCTTGACCTTAAATCCAAGGACAAAGTGCTGTATTTAACCTTCGATTGTGGCTATGAAAATGGGTATACATCGCCCATTCTAGATACACTTAAAGAGAAGAATGTAAACGCTACCTTTTTTGTTACCCTTGACTATTTAAAGAGTGAAGAGGGCGGGAAGATGGCAGAGAGGATGATAAAGGACGGGCATATTTTGGGAAATCATTCTTCAAAGCATCCATCGTTCCCTGAAATATCAAGGTCAGATATGACTAATGAAATAGAGACTTTAGAAAACTATATGAGAACAAATTATGGTTATTCGTCAAAGTATTTTAGGTTCCCAGCGGGTGAGTATTCAATAAGTGCCTTGGACTTAGTGAGCAAGATAGGCTACAAGTCTGTCTTTTGGTCAATTGCTTACCTTGACTATGACACCAATAATCAGCCGAGCAGGGAAAAGGCGATGAATACACTTTTAAGTAGACTTCACCCAGGTGCCGTAATTCTTCTTCATTCAGTGTCTTCTACTAATGCGGATATTTTAGGTGAATTTATTGATGCGGCAAGGGAGAAAGGATATACCTTCAAGTCTCTTGATGATTTTCCAGTTAAATAACAAAATAAAAACGAGATTATTCACGTGAATAATCTCGTTTTTTTATTACTTAAAATTATGTCTGTTTTCAATTCCAGGAATTTTAGTCATGTACTTACGAATAGATTTTTCATGATCATTCATGAACTTAGCACGCTGCTTTGTACGGAGTCTTATTTCTGAAACAATGGATTCCGTAGTCTTTTTTCTTTCTTCTTCCATTGCACGTGCCTTTGAGGTTATTTCTGCCTCAATATCCGCAAGGAGAATGTTTCTGCTTGAAAGACGTTGCTCTCTTTTTTCTCTGATTTGATCTGAAAAATCCTGAAAGCTGGCACCAAGTTCGACACTCTTTTGAGACAAATCAGAACGAGTTTCCTCAAGTTCTTTGAGGAATTTTGCTACGTCTTCTTGTTCTGTGAATTCCTCATATGCATCTATAGATTCCATTGTACTTTTGTAAATGTCAAATGAAATGGAGTCAGATACTCTTCTGATTGCTTCATCCATAAGCTCAATGGTTCTAATGTTTTTAGCAAATTCTTGAACTCTCTTGTTGGAGATGATCATATCTATAACAAGAATGACTGTAAGAATGATTGCCGGTATAAATCCATAACGCAAACCAACTATTTTTCGAACAATAAAGATAATTGGAGGGTTAATAAGATATACCACTAGAAGACAAGCAAGGCCCCAAATGATTGAGAACTCAAGACAGATATATCCGTTTATATTAAATTTGTCATCTGAATAGTCCCACCATCTTTCGTGGAATTTCTTTTCAAGGAACCATCCAGTTAGATATTCAAGTGTTGAAGTTAAAAGTACTGAACAAATAAACAGGATAAGAACATTGGATTTGATTGGTGTAAGTATTAAAAGAATAATACATGCACCACATCCATATATAGGACAGAGAGGTCCTATAAGGAACCCTCTGTTTGAATAAATACCATGTTTAATTGCGGCATAAGCAACTTCAATTGTCCAACCAAGAAAAGCATAGATGAAAAATAAATATGCTATTTCAGGTAGAGTAAAGGAAAGAGTAAAGTTCATTATTAAAATCCTTTATTTCATTGTAATGCCAAGAAGATTATCTACGTTTTGAGCAACGTAGTCAGCGTCTGCTTCAATAAGACTTAATTTTTCATGTATTTCTGATTCTTCAAGGAGATTCATATTTTCATTAATGTTCTTTGTAACAGTAATAATGTTTTGAACTCTTGGGTAAATGTCGTGAGAAATACTCTTAAACACTGTAGCCTTTGTACGTTCTCTTTCGTGGAACTTTTCTTCTTTTCTTGCTTCTGCTTCAAGCTCTGTACGCTCAATTGCAATTGAAATCTGTGAAAGAAGAGCAATAACACAGTCTTCTGCTTCTTTATCAAGTTCCTTTTGAGTACAGTCAATGGCTACAACGCCAATTGTCTTATTTTTACTTCTAATAGGTATGTATTTGCAGCCTGCTTCTGGGAATTCTGCTTCACCGTGGCCGCATTTTGCAGAGTTTTTAAAGCACCATCTTTTTGCTTCGTTCTCATCGTTCTTGTCTACGTCAAAGAAGAAGGATACCTGTGCACCTGCAAGCTTTGTAATGGCTTCGTCTGAGTATGAAATGATTCTTTCTTTGCTATGAATTGTCAAAAGACCTTGGTTTGCTTCAAATAGTCTTTTGTGGAGTTCCTCGTTCTTGTTTGCACGTGAAATCTGTCTCTGTAGACGAACAACTAGTGTGTTTACAACGAGTGCTACGACAAAGAAAATTGCTGCTGAAAGCCAGAAGTTTTTACTTTTTAAAGACCACTCAAAATATGG
>DCGS01000026.1:0-4877 GCA_002314645.1 Ruminococcaceae bacterium UBA1772 | reverse complement strand
GTTGTAACGAAGCTCTTTGTTTCAATTACTATTATGATTATTCCAAGGAGGTAAAGTGTTAAAAGGTTTTCATCATGCACGTGTTTCATATCTAGAGCATAAGCTAGAAGTGTAGTTAATAAATAGATAATAACAACCTGTGCAAGAGTTAAGAAAAATTGTCTTGGAGTTACCTTTTTCATTATTTTGTCCTCCTTTTCCTAATAGATTCTTTTAAGTCAATTATAAGTCTTGAAATACCAAGGATAATGATATAAACCTCAAGACGTGCAATGATCATACCAACAATGATGATCCACATTTCAGCGTTGCTCATGTCTGGTGTAATAATGCCAATAGACATACCGACTGTGCCAAGTGCTGAGAAAAATTCAATGAATGAATCTGAGAAGCTGTTTCCACAGAGTGTAAGAGCAAAAGTACCAACAAGTCCAATTAGGAAATAAATAATAATGTAGGTATAGTTTCCGCTCTGCTCACTCTGAGTTATTTTTGATTTTTTATCATAACGAGTTATTTCTCTTGCATGAATAATTCTTTTTGGTTCAATTTGTTCACGAATGTCATATTTAAGACTCTTTGCTGCAAGGGCAACTCTGTACGCCTTAATTCCGCCAGCAGTTGAACCGCTATGTCCACCAACAAGCATTAAAATTATAATTGGAACAATTGCAAAGCTTGCCCTTGGAAGGAAGTCGTTTACAGTTGAAAGTCCAGTGGTTGTAATAAGAGATACAGCCTGGAATACAGCATTATCTATTGCAGAAAGAACGCTTGGACAGATGTTTTCAACCAAGAACATAACAGTAATAATTGGAGTAACAGTGGCAAGGAGGAAGAGAGTAACCTTAGTTTCTGCGTGGTTAAAGAATCTTCTAAATTTACCCTTCATAAGAGAAAGGCTTGCCATGAAGTTTGTTGCACCAAGAATCATAAGCACAATAGTAACTATGTCAATTGGAACACTGTGCCAATAACCAATACTGTCATTTTTGGTTGAGAATCCGCCTGTTGCAACCGCAGAAATTGCGTGGTTTACAGCGTCGAATGGATCCATGCCAAAGATAATGTAAAGTGTGGTTCCTGAAATAATGAAACCAAGATAAATGTAAAGGATTGTACGTGCTGAATTGAGTAGAGAAGGGGTAAGACGGTCTGTGTGACCTTCAGCTGAGAAAAGCTGCATACCGTAAACGTTAGAAAGAACGGAGCTTAAAATAAGAATAAGTCCAACTCCTCCAAATAAATGCAAAGTAGACCTATAAAGGAGTATAAGGTGCGATGCATTCTCTACGTCAGTAATACTAAACCCTGTTGTTGTAAATCCACTGGTTGTTTCAAAAATTGCCTGTGTGAAAGTATATTCTCCAGTCAATAAAAATGGAATGGAACCAATTAAAATTGAAACAAACCAAATGAGAAGAACAATTACAGAACCACTATTTTGTTTTAAATTATCCAGTTTATATCCAGCGGTGAACTGCTTTATTAAGTATCCAAGGAAAATGGAAAGAACACCTGGTAAAACAAAGCTCTGCATTACTTCTTTTTCTTCTGGATAAAATGGAAGTATGAGTACTGGGAATAGCATTATTACGCCAAGCATAATAATTACATAAGCCAGTGCACCTAATATTGCAATATACTCATATCTTGAACTTTTAGATTCCATATGTTTACACCTAGCTTCTAATAGCCGCCTCGGCTTTCTTTTGGTTTTCTGGAGATGTAATAATAAGGAGCTTGTCTCCAACTTTTATTTCTGTTGTACCTGTAGGTACAATAATATCTGCTGAAGTTTTTCTTATAATACAACCTATGATTGTATTTGCAGGGAGAGTAATATCAATAAGGGTTTTGTTAACGCAACCGAAGGTTGGTTCAACTACTGTTTCAAAGATTACAACACGGTCATCTTCAATGTTCATACCCTTTGTAATATTTTCTATGTTTGTTGCTTGCGCAATATACTGAGCAACCATGTGAGTTGAACTGATTACTGAGTCCATACCAAGTTCTTTGAAAAGTTCAACGTTTTTAGGGTTGGCAACAGTACAAATAACTTTCTTTACACCAAAGCAACGTTTTGCATATTGGCAAATTGCAAGGTTGTCTGCGTCCCTATGAGTAAGGGCAACTAAAACGTCATATCCTTGAATTCCAGCCTCATTCAAAACAAAGTATTTTGAAGGGTCACCTAAAAATACTGGTGTTTTATGAGTGTTTGTTAAATATTCACAGTATGATTTGTCATCATTAATAACAATGAGTTTGTGCTTTTTCTTTACAAGAGTTCCAATAAGGAAGTCTGCCTGGGTTCTACCGCCAGCAACTACTATTCTCATATTTCATCCTCCTCTTCGTCATTTCCAAGGAGTGAGTCCTCAAAGGCTTTCATTGAAAGCTTGAAAGGATAAATACCCTCAATGTTAAATCCGCGGATAAGGAGTTCCTTGTCTGTGTCTTCAAAACGAACAAACACGTTTGGAACGCCATATAATCTGCTGGCAATTTGTGAGAGTAAGCTATTAATATTATCATTTCCTGTTGTTGCAATGAAAACAGAAGCCTCGTCTATATCTGCATACTTAAGAGTGTCAAGGTCAATACCATCTGCGGCAATTTCAATGCCACCAAAAGATTCTGGTAGTTTCATGAAAGCATCCTCGTTGTTGTCAATTACAACAACCTGGTAGCCCTTGTCTGAAAGCATAGAGGCAAGTCTTCCTCCAAGTCTTCCGCAACCAACAATGATTACTTTTTTACGTTTTTCAAGAATCATGAATATTCACGCTCCTAACCATGCATAGTATAACACAATGAAATAAAACTTCAATATTATAATTATTAATTATATACATTATATATCCATGTTAAAATATGCACAAAAACCAAACTTCACAATTGCCCGTTTTAACAATTCACACAAAATTCATATTTTAAACAATTTGTTGTTGCTTGACATGTGTAAAAGTAATATAATTTTAAATGTTTGATGACGAATAGATAAAGGTATATTCATTTTGGAGGTATTAAAATGAAGAGTATTTCAAAGAGAATTCTCTCCTTGGTTCTTGCAATTGCTGTATTTGCAACAATTAGTGTTCAAGCTTTTGCATTCCAAATGTGTAACGCTAAAGGTCATGTTTATGATCCAACTCGTGAATCACAGAGAGTATATGTTAGCGCAACTTGTGACAAGGGTAGTGGTTACTGGGTAAAATGTAACTGCTACAAAGAGGGCGTTAAGGGCGGAACAAAGTTCTTCCCAGATAATGAAACACCAGCTCTTGGTCACGACTTAGGTGAAGTTGAAATTATTGGTGGCGACGACTGTTCAAAACCTACAATTGAAAGACAGTCATGCCAAAGAGAAGGCTGTAACTATGTTAAGGAAACTAAAATTCCAGCTGGTCATACAGTTGTAACAGATGAAGCAGTTGCTCCAACATGCACAGAGACAGGCCTTACAGAAGGTACTCACTGTTCTGTATGTAACACTGTTATTAAGGCTCAAGAGACAGTAGATGCTCTTGGTCATAAGGAAGTAGCAGACGAACCAGTAGATGTTTCTTGCCTTGAAGACGGAAAAACAGCAGGTTCACATTGCGAAACTTGTGGATTAGTAATTAAGGCTCAGGAAACTGTTAAAGCTATAGGTCATACATATGACAATGGCGTAGTTACAAAGGATGCTACATGTGCTGAAGATGGTGTAAAGACATTTACCTGTACAGCATGTGGAGACACAAAAACAGAGCCAGTTGATAAGAATAATCACAACTACGACAATGGAGTTGTTACAACTCCAGCAACATGTGAAAATGAAGGTGTAAAAACTTTCACATGTGAGGGTTGTGGAGATACATACACAGAAACAATTGCTCTTGCAGACCATACATATGATAATGGCGTTGTAACAAAAGCTGCAACATGCACAGAGGATGGCGTTAAGACATTCACATGTAGCGTTTGTGGCGATTCATACACAGAATCAATTAAAGCAACAGGTCATAAATCAGTAAAGGATGCAGCAGTTGCTGCAACATGCACAAAGACAGGTCTTACAGAAGGCTCACACTGCTCAGTATGTGAAACTGTTCTTAAGGCACAGGAAACTGTTCCTATGAAGGCTCACAGAGTTGTAACAGATAGAGCTGTTTCAGCTACTTGTGAAAAAGACGGTAAGACAGCTGGTTCACACTGTTCAGTATGTAATACAGTAATTACAGCTCAGGAAGTTGAGCCTGCAACGGGACACAACTGGGTAGATGCTGACCGTGGATTCATTTCAAGAATTTTAGGTTACCTTGTAGGTACAAACTATGTTGTTAATGATCCAACATGTACAGAAGCTGGTCACACATTCTCAAAATGCACAAACTCACACTGTGACTACAACTATGAGTGGACTGATTTTGGTTCTATTTTTGATCTCTTTGCAGAGGTTGCATATAGAGAAATCCCAGCACTTGGTCATGACTATGACGAAGGTGTTGTAACAACAGATCCAACATGCACAGAAGATGGTGTTAAGACATTCACATGTCAGAGATGCCAGGATACATATACAGAGGCAGTTCCAGCAACAGGTCATACAGAGGTTGCAAACGTAGAGGTAGCACCAACATGTACAGAGACAGGTCTTACAGCTGGTACACACTGCTCAGTATGTAATGCAGTTCTTTCAGGAACAGAAGAAATTCCAGCACTTGGTCATACAGAGGCTGACGCTGTAGTTGAAAATAGAGTAGAGCCAACATGTACAGAAGCTGGTTCATATGATTCAGTAGTTTATTGTTCAGTATGTAATGCTGAAGTTTCAAGAACTCCAGTAGTACTTGACCCACTTGGACATACATCAGTAACAGACGCAG
>DCGS01000037.1 GCA_002314645.1 Ruminococcaceae bacterium UBA1772 | reverse complement strand
ATTAACCTTCACTTCACAGGTGACTTCCATGCAATTGGTGCTGCTAACAACCTCCTTGCTGCAATGCTCGACAACCACATTCATCAGGGTAATGAACTTGACATTGACACACGCAGAATTACATGGCGTAGATGTGTAGATATGAACGATCGTCAGCTCCGTAACGTTGTTGACGGCATGGGCGGAAAGGCAAACGGCGTTCCACGTGAGGACGGATTTGACATTACTGTTGCTTCAGAAGTAATGGCTGCATTCTGCCTTGCAACAAGCCTTGACGACCTTAAGGCTCGTTTCTCAAGAATTGTTGTTGCATACAACAGAAGCGGTGACCCAGTTACTGCTGGTCAGCTTAATGCTCAGGGCGCAATGACAGCTCTTCTTAAGGATGCTCTTAAGCCAAACCTTGTTCAGACACTTGAAGGAACACCAGCATTCATTCACGGTGGTCCTTTCGCAAATATTGCTCACGGCTGTAACTCAGTTATGGCTACAAACATGGCAATGCACTACGGTGACTATGTAGTAACAGAGGCAGGCTTCGGTGCTGACCTTGGTGCTGAAAAGTTCCTCGACATTAAGTGCCGTCTTGCAGACTTAAAGCCAGACGCAGTAATCATTGTTGCAACAATTAAGGCTCTTAAGTACAACGGTGGTGTTCCAAAGACAGAAGTTGGACAGGAGAACCTTGAAGCTCTTGAAAAGGGTCTTCCAAACCTTCTCAAGCATGTTGAAAACATTACAAAGGTATTCGGTCTTCCAGCAGTAGTTGCTCTCAACCGTTTCGTAAACGACACAGACGCTGAAATTGAGCTCGTTACAAGAAAATGTAAGGAACTCGGCGTAAATGTTAAGATGTCAGAAGTATGGGCAAAGGGTGGCGAAGGCGGAATTGAACTTGCTGAAGAAGTAATCAAACTCTGTGAAGAGGGTGAAAACAACTTCAAGTTCTCATATGACCTTGACCTTCCAATTAAAGAAAAGATTGAAACAATTGCAAAGAAAGTATACGGCGCTGACGGCGTTGACTTTGCTCCAAAGGCTGCAAAAGAAATTGCAGAACTTGAAAAGTTCGGCTTTGGTAACCTTCCAATTTGTATGGCAAAAACTCAGTATTCACTCACTGATGACCAGACAAAGCTTGGTAGACCAGAAGGCTTCCGCATTACAATTCGTCAGGTAACAGTAAGCGCTGGTGCAGGATTCCTTGTTGCAATGACAGGTGAAATTATGAAGATGCCAGGTCTTCCAAAGGTTCCAGCAGCAGAAAGAATTGACTGTGACAACTCAGGCGTTATTACAGGACTTTTCTAATAAAAGATAAGGAATGATTAAATTGAGTGACATCCCAAGTTGGACATGCAAAAAATTTGTAGATGAAACATTTTCAAAGGCACCAGTTCCAGGTGGTGGCGGAGTTGCAGCCCTTGTTGGTAGCATTGGTGCAGCCCTTGCAGGTATGGTTTGTAACCTTACAACTGGCAAGAAAAAATATGCCGAATATGAAGATGATATTCAAAGAATAATAAAGGAAGCTGAGTCACTTAAGACTCATCTCCTTAGTTTAATTGACAAAGATGCAGAGAACTTCTACCCGCTCTCTCAGTGCTACTCTCTTCCTGCTAACACAGATGAAGAGAAGGCATTAAAAGAAGAAAAAATGCAGGCAGCACTTCTTGTTGCAGTATCTGCCCCTATTGAAATTGTAAAAATTTCATACAAGGCAATTAAGCTTCATGAAGAACTTGCCGTTAAGGGTTCAAAAATTGCTGTATCTGACGTTGGTTGTGGAGTTTTATGTCTCAAATCTGCTATGCAGGCGGGTTGGCTTAACGTCATGATCAACCTTAAATCAATAAATGACGAGACATACGTTAAATCTGTTGAAGAAGAGCTCCTTCCACTTATTGCTGAAGGTGAAAAACTTGCAGATGAAATTTATGAAGACGTCAAAAATCAATTAGTTCGTAAATAAGGAGAACCAATATGGCAAAGCTACTCGACTGCAAAGCTGTTGCAGCAAAAATTAAAGAGGATTGCAAAGCTGAAGCTGATTCTCTTCGTGAAATGGGCATTACTCCAAAGCTTGGAATAGTTCGTGTTGGTGAAAAGGGACCTGATCTGTCATATGAAAAAGGCGCTACTAGAACAATGAACGAGTCTGGCATTGACGTTGAAGTTTTTGCACTCCCTGCCGACATTTCACAGGACGACTACATTACAGAATTTAAGAAGATAAACGCAAATCCAAACATTCATGGAATCCTTGCTTTTAGACCTCTAGACAATATAAATGAAACAGAGGCAATTTCTGAAAACATTTCATCCATAAAGGATTGCGACTCAACAACAATGGAAAACATGGGTAAGGTTGTCGTTAACGATCCAACCGGTCTTCGTCCATGTACACCAGAGGCAATTCTTGCCATAGTTGACTACTATCAGGATGAAATTAAAGAGCATTTCAAGGACAAGCACATTCCTCTTAAAAAGAAGAAGCCTGGCTTTGAAAACGACGTTTTCTGTGGACTCAATGTTTGCGTTATTAACAAGTCAAACGTAATTGGAAAGCCACTTTCCATTATGCTTCTCAACAGATATGCCACTGTTACAATGGTTCATCATATGACACCAGAAGATGTAAAAAAAGACTACCTTTCTAAAGCGGACATTATTATTGGCGCCGCACCTGAAAGAGACTTCATCATTGGTGACTATGTATCCGAAGATGCAGTCGTTATAGATGCTACTGTTATCTGTGAAAAGGCGTTTGATGAGGACGGAAACCCAATCATCAACGAAAAGACAGGCCGCCAAAAGGTTATTACCTACGGCTGCTGTCGTGACGACGTTGAGGAAAAGGTTGCCTACAAAACACCTGTGCCAGGTGTCGGCGCTGTAACGTCCGCAATGCTTGCAAAAAATCTTTTAAAGGCATGCAAAATTCAAAACAACATTAAATAAAAAATTGCTGGGGATTAAATTTGAAAATCCCCAGCAATTTCTGTTTCTATAAGCTTATCAAGCGTATAATCTGTTAAATAGTCTTTAATTACTTTGTTGAGTCCTTCCCACATTGGAAGTGTTCTACAACTCATTGCTCTTTCGCAAGTGTTTGTTTCGCATTCTACACAGGCAACTGGAGCAAGAGAGCTCTCTGTAAGCTTTAAAATTTCGTAAACCGAATATTCATCTGGTCGTCTATTAAGCTTGTATCCGCCGCCTTTTCCGCGAACCGCATCAACAAGTCCAGCCTTTGAAAGAATTACAATTATACTTTCAAGATATTTCTCTGAAATTTCCTGTCTTTCAGCAATTGTACTGAGTTTAATATACTCGGCAGGATCTGAAAGAGCAAGTTCAATCATTACTCTAAGAGCATATCTACCTTTTGTTGATACTAACATTTTACTACTTCCTTTTTATAGGTCCCTCTTATCATTTACATTCCAATATGTCCACGCGTAAAGGGACTCTGTATTTCGTGTGATTTTTCCGTCTATGGCTATTGTTTCAAGGTAGTCATAGACCATTTTTATTTCCATTTTACTTGGAACTCTGTCACGAATTATATTTTCTGCGCAATTCTTTGCAAAAGCTTCTGATAGTTCGTGCTCAGAATGAATTTCCTCTTTATAGTATTCCATCTTTGGGAAATATCCTAAAGTCCAAAGAATATTGAAGAGGCAAATAGGCGAACTATTTCCCCAGTTTTTATTAACAGGTTTGTCAAAAACTTCAGTCATAAGAATGTTTCTTATAGAGTCGTCTCTGTAGATAAAACTGTTGTTAAAACACCATTCTTTACTCATTGAACTAACTCTTTTTACAGACTCTAGACCTGACATTGCAGGTGTTAAAGATGTAAAAACTAGATTAAACCTATTAAACCACTCGGTTATAGAGTTGTCAACCGCTAAAAAGTCATTTTCTTGGAATTCTATGTTTTTAATTCCAGCAGATTCAGAGAGTCCTCTTGCGTAACCGAGCATTATTGTTGAAATATCTGTTGCAAGAACAGAATCTGCAACCTTGGCAAAAGCACGTGAATATTCTCCCATGCCACATCCTATATCCGCAACAAAGTCGCCTTCTTTAAGAATTTTATTTTCTACAAGAAAATTTACAAGGTCTTCTCTTATTTTGTCCTTCTGTTCAAGGATTTCTTTAGAGTCAATCCTCCAATTCTTTGCAAGATTATTCCATGTTTCTTTTGTGTGCTGCATGCCATCCTTTGGCATTGAGTCCTTCCACGCTTCGTCGAAAAACTCTGGTGTGAGCATAGGCATATTATCACCTCGAGGTCTATTTTTATATATTATATTGATAATATTTGACTAAAGCAACTCGTTGTGTTAAACTTTTACCCGTTATTTAGAGTAATTAATATACATTATTATGTCATTTTGGAGGGTGTTTAATGTATAACAAAGTTTCAACCGACCTCAACTTCGTTGAACGTGAAAAAAACATTCAGAAGTTTTGGAAAGACGAAAAGATTTTCGAAAAAACAGAGGAGAAGAAAGGCCCATCTTTCGTATTCTATGATGGCCCACCTACAGCTAATGGTAAACCACACATTGGCCATGTTCTCACTCGTGTAATTAAGGATATGATCCCACGTTATCAGACTATGAAGGGCAACTTTGTTCCTCGTAAGGCTGGTTGGGACACACATGGTCTTCCAGTAGAGCTTGAAGTTGAAAAGCTTCTTGGTCTTGACGGAAAAGAACAGATTGAAGAATACGGTCTTGAACCATTTATCAAAATGTGTAAAGAGAGCGTATGGAAATACAAAGGAATGTGGGAAGACTTCTCAGGAACAGTTGGTTTCTGGGCAGACATGGACGACCCATATGTAACCTACCACAACTCATTCATTGAGTCAGAGTGGTGGGCACTTAAGCAAATCTATGACAAGGGTCTTATGTACAAAGGCTTTAAAATTGTACCTTACTGCCCTCGTTGTGGAACACCTCTTTCTTCACACGAAGTTGCTCAGGGATATAAAGACGTAAAAGAGCGTTCAGCTGTTGTAAGATTCAAGGTTATTGGTGAAGACGCATACTTCCTTGCTTGGACAACAACACCTTGGACTCTTCCCTCCAACGTTGCTCTCTGTGTAAACCCAGATGAAGACTACGCAAAGGTTAAGGCTGCTGATGGTTACACATACTACATGGCAGTTGCTCTTCTTGACAAGGTTCTCTCAAAGCTTGCAGAAGAAGGAAAAGATGCATACGAAATCATTGAAAAATACAAAGGTCGTGACCTTGAACATAAAGAATACGAACCACTCTTTGACTGCGTAAAACCAGTATGTGAAAAGCAGCACAAGAAGGGTCACTTCATTACTTGCGATTCATACGTAACAATGTCAGATGGTACTGGTATTGTTCACATTGCTCCTGCATTCGGTGAAGACGACGCAAAGGTTGGTAGAAACTACGACCTTCCTTTCGTTCAGTTTGTAGACGGCAAGGGTAACATGACAGAGGAAACACCATTTGCTGGTCTCTTCGTAAAGGACGCAGACCCTAAGGTACTCGTTGACCTTGAGTCACGTGGACTTCTCTTTGATGCTCCTAAGTTTGAGCACAGTTATCCACACTGCTGGCGTTGTGACACACCACTCATCTACTATGCACGTGAGTCATGGTTTATCAAGATGACTGCAGTTAAGGATGACCTCATTGCAAACAACAATACAATCAACTGGATTCCAGAAAGCATTGGTAAGGGACGTTTTGGCGACTGGCTTGAAAACGTTCAGGACTGGGGCATTTCACGTAACCGTTACTGGGGTACACCTCTTAACGTTTGGGAATGTGAATGTGGCAAGCGTCATGCAATTGGTTCAATTGAAGAACTCAAATCAATGTCAGACAATTGCCCTGATGAAATTGAACTTCATCGCCCTTACATTGATGCAGTTAAGATTAAGTGTCCTGACTGTGGCAAGGAAATGACACGTGTTCCAGAAGTTATTGACTGCTGGTTCGACTCAGGCTCAATGCCATTTGCTCAGCACCATTATCCATTTGAAAACAAGGATCTCTTTGAGAGCCAATTCCCAGCAGACTTCATTTCAGAGGCTGTTGACCAGACTCGTGGTTGGTTCTACTCACTCCTTGCAATTTCAACACTCATCTTCAACAAGGCTCCATTTAAGAACGTTATTGTTCTTGGCCACGTTCAGGATGAAAACGGACAGAAGATGTCTAAGTCAAAGGGTAACGCAGTAGATCCTTTCGACGCTCTTGAAACATACGGTGCTGACGCCATCCGTTGGTACTTCTATACAAACTCTGCTCCATGGCTTCCAAACCGTTTCTACGGCAAGGCTGTAACTGAAGGACAGAGAAAGGTAATGGGAACACTTTGGAATACATACGCATTCTTCGTTCTTTATGCAAACATAGACAACTTTGATGCTACAAAGTATTCACTCGACTATTCATCACTTTCAGTAATGGATAAATGGTGTCTCTCAAAGCTCAACACTATGATTAAGGGTGTTGACGAAAACCTTGCAAACTACAGAATTCCAGAAGCTGCAAGATATATTTCTGAATTCGTAGACCAGCTTTCAAACTGGTATGTTCGTCGTTGTCGTGAGCGTTTCTGGACTCCAGGACTTGAGCAGGATAAGATTAATGCATACATGACTCTTTACACTGCTCTTGTAGTAACAGCAAAAACTGCTGCTCCTATGATTCCATTTATGACAGAAGACATTTATCAGAACCTTGTTCGCAGCATTGACAAGGATGCTCCTGAAAGTATTCACCTCTGTGAATTCCCAGAAGTAAATGAGGAATTCATTGACAAGGAACTTGAAGAATACATGGAAGAAGTTCTTGATATTGTTGGTCTTGGCCGTGCTTGCAGAAACGGTTCAAACATTAAGAACCGTCAGCCTCTTGGCACAATGTACGTTAAGGCAACAAAGAATCTTCCTGAGTTCTACACAGACATTATTAAGGAAGAACTTAACATTAAAGAAGTTAAATTCGTTGAAGATGCTTCAGATCTTCTCTCTTACTCATTCAAGCCACAGATGAGAACTCTTGGTCCAAAGTATGGTAAGCAGCTGAACGAAATCCGTGAAACTCTTCAAAACCTTGACGGTTCTGCTGCAAAGGCTGAACTCGACAGCACTGGAGTATTAAAACTCACAATTAGCATTGGCGAAATTGAACTTACAGAAGAAGATCTTCTCATTGAAACAAAGCAACAGGAAGGCTACTTCTCACTTTCAGATTTCGGCATTACAGTTGCAATTGACACAACTCTTACTGAAGAGCTTCTTACAGAAGGCTTCGTTCGTGAAGTAGTAAGTAAGATTCAGACAATGCGTAAGGATGCTGGATTTGAAGTTATGGATCACATTGCTCTTTACGTTGACGGTAGTGACAAGCTTAAGTCAATTGTTGAAGGCAACAAGGAATCTGTAATGGCTGACGTTCTTGCTGACGAAGTTGTAATTGGTTCAGTAGACGGCTACAAGGCAGATTGGAACATCAACGGTGAAGATGCTACAATCGGTGTTAAAGTTATTAAGTAATTAATATAAATAATTAAATATAACTTATTTAAAAGGAGAGCTTCGGCTCTCCTTTTTTTGTGTCTTTTTTGTATATACAAATTGAATTTGGTCAAAATACTAGGGACTAACTTAAAGAAGGTAAAAGCTTATGAAACAAACAGGCATTGTAAGAAGAATAGATGACTTGGGAAGAATTGTTATTCCAAAAGAAATAAGAAGAAGCATGCACATGAATGAGGGCGATCCACTTGAAATATTTGTGGGCAGCGGTGAAATCATCTTTAAGAAATACTCTTTAATTGGAGAGCTTGGTAAGAATATTATGGTTCTATGCGAAACACTATATAAAGAACTTAAACTTCCAACTGCAATCTGCGACCTAGATGAAATAGTATGCGTATACGGTCTTCAAAATAAAGGTGGAAACACAATTATACCGTCCAGAGATTTAATACGAATAATAAAGGAACGTTCCGTTTATCAAGGAACAAGTGAAAAGAAGATAAAACCATTCCAAGGCATTGATAATACTGCTGCCACCATAATCCCTTTAATAAGTAATGGTGATCTTTTAGGTGGACTCATAGTGCTTGAGTCTGAAAACAAACCTTTTGATTCAGTGGACCTCCGTATAACTAAACACACAGCAAATATTATCTCCAAGCAGTTTGAAACAACTTAAAGGAAATTTTTTACATTAACCTATTGACAAAGTGGGTTTATAGGTTTATACTCATATCAACCTACTAGAAAGGTGTGTTTATTGTGAGGAATCAGTTTTTAACACTCATACGTAATAATTTTAGATTTGGTCGAATGTGTAGCTCAGAAATGTAACGAACAAAACCAATAACTAAAATTAAGGAGTAAATAATTATGAGTAACAATAAATATAAATTCGAAACATTACAGGTACACGTTGGACAGGAAAAACCAGACCCAGCAACAGATTCAAGAGCAGTTCCAATTTATGCAACTACATCTTACGTATTTGCAGATTCTGCTCAGGCAGCTGGACGCTTTGGCCTTACAGAAGGCGGAAACATCTATACTCGCCTCATGAACCCAACATCTTCTGTATTTGAAGAAAGAATTGCAGCACTTGAAGGCGGTGTTGGCGCCCTTGCAACAGCATCAGGCTCAGCTGCCATTACATACGCAATTCAGAATATTGCCCTTGCTGGCGACCACGTTGTTTCATCAACAAATGTTTACGGCGGTACATTCAACCTCCTTGCTCACACCCTTCCAGATCAGGGTGTTACAACAACATTCGTTGACCCATCTGACCTTGCAGCAGTAGAAGCTGCCATTCAAGATAACACAAAACTTATCTTTGCAGAAACACTTGGTAACCCAAATTCAAACGTAATTGACCTTGAAGGACTTGCAGAAATTGCTCACAAGCATGGAATTCCTCTTATTGTGGATAACACATTCGCAACTCCATACTGCCTCCGTCCTATTGAACACGGTGCTGACGTTGTAGTTCATTCAGCAACAAAGTTCATTGGTGGTCACGGTACAGTAATTGGTGGTGTAATTGTAGATTCAGGTAAGTTTGACTGGGCCCAGAATGATAAGTTCCCTGGTCTTTCACAACCAAATCCTTCATACCACGGTGTAGTATTTACAGAAGCAGTAGGAAACCTTGCTTACATATTAAAGATTAGAACTACTCTCATGAGAGACCAAGGAGCTACAATTTCTCCTTTCAACTCATTCCTTTTCCTTCAGGGACTTGAAACTCTCTCACTTCGTCTTGAAAGACATGTTGAAAACGCACTTAAGGTTGTTGAATTCCTTAACAACCATCCACAGGTTGCAAGAGTTAACCATCCATCTCTTGCAGAAGGCAGAGAAAAAGAACTCTATGATAAGTACTTCCCTAACGGTGCAGCATCTATCTTCACATTTGACGTAAAGGGAACAGCAGAGGACGCTAAGAAGTTCACAGAAAGTCTTGAACTCTTCTCTCTTCTTGCTAACGTTGCAGACGTTAAGAGTCTTGTTATTCACCCTGCATCAACAACACACTCACAGATGACTGAAGAGGAACTCCTCCAGTCAGGTATTAGACCAACAACTGTACGTCTTTCAATTGGTACAGAACATATTGATGATATCATTGCTGATCTTGAGCATGGTTTTGATGCAATAAAATAAATCGCTAAGGAGCAAAAACTATGGAAATATATGCAGACAATGCGGCAACTACCAAAATGAGCAAAACAGCAATTAATGCTATGCTCCCATATATGGAAGAAATTTATGGAAATCCATCTTCTCTCCATACAACAGGACAGATTGCTGCAGAACACCTTTTAGACGCTAGAGAAAGAATTGCTAAATGTATTGGCGCAGAAACAAACGAAATTTATTTCACTTCAGGCGGAAGTGAAGCAGACAACCAGGCAATTATTTCAGCCGCTAAAAATGGTGCTAAGAAAAACAAGAAGCATATTATTTCCACAGCTTTTGAACATCACGCAGTTCTTCACACACTTAACAAACTTGAAAAGGAAGGCTTCGAAATTGAACTTCTTTCAGTTGGTAAAACTGGAACAGTTACTGCAGAGCAGGTAAAAGAAGCCATTCGTGAAGACACTTGCCTTGTTACTATTATGTACGCCAACAATGAAATAGGTTCAATTTTACCTATTTCTGAAATAGGCGCTGTATGTAAAGAAATAGGTGTAACCTTCCACACAGACGCAGTTCAGGCAGCTGGACATGTACATATTAACGTTAAGGAACAGAACATTGATTTACTTTCTCTTTCTGCTCATAAGTTCCACGGACCAAAAGGTATTGGCGTTCTTTATGCAAGAAAGGGCATTCTCCTTACAAACATAATTGAAGGTGGCGGACAGGAGCGCGGAAAGCGTGCTGGTACAGAAAACATTCCTGCAATTATGGGAATGGCAGCAGCTCTTGAAGAGGCAGTAAATAACTTAGATAAAAATTCAGAGAAGCTTACAAAACTCCGTGACAAATTAATTTCTGGTCTTTCAGAAATTCCACATTCAACACTCAACGGAGACCCTGTTAACAGACTTCCTGGAAATGTACATTTCATCTTTGAGGGAATTGAGGGTGAAAGCCTTCTCCTTCTTCTTGACGCAAAGGGAATTCGCGCTTCATCCGGTTCAGCTTGTACTTCAGGCTCACTTGATCCAAGCCACGTTCTTCTAAGCATTGGACATCCACATGAAATTGCACATGGTTCAGTTAGACTTACATTCTCTGAAGAAAATACAGAAGAAGAAATAGATTATATATTAAAGGCTGTTCCTGAGGTTGTTTCATACCTTAGAAATATGTCTCCTCTTTGGAGAGACAAGGTTAATGGCATAAAGCCATTCGTATTACAGTAACGAGGTGAAGATATATGGCACTTTATAGCGAAAAAGTAATGGATCATTTCCTAAACCCACGCAACGTTGGCACAATGGAAGAAGCAAACGGTGTCGGTGAGGTTGGTAACGCAAAATGCGGCGACATAATGAAAATCTATCTTGATATAGATGAAAACCAGATTATCCGCGATGTAAAATTCGAAACATTCGGATGCGGCTCTGCTATTGCTTCAAGTTCAATGGCAACAGAGCTCATTAAGGGCCAACCTGTATCTGAGGCTTTAGCCCTTACAAACAAAGCAGTTACAGAGGCACTTGGCGGTCTCCCTGCACACAAAATCCACTGTTCAGTTCTTGCTGAAGAAGCAATAAAGGCTGCAGTAAAGGACTATTACGACAGAGAAGGCATTGAATATGACCCTGCAGATTTCCCAGATGAATCTGCTTGCGCACACTGCCATTAAAATAATCAACTCCCAAAGTTTCCCAAATAAATTAGGTAAAAAGAAGCCAGTTCACTTGATGAACTGGCCTCTTTTATTATTTAATACAGGAGATAAATTTTCCCGTAATGCTATTCAGCTTATCGTAATCCATTGCTTCCTTATAATACTTCTCTATTTCATCATGTACTTTCTTTGCTTCCTGCAAATGGCTCTGTGCGGCCCATACAAGCTCGTCAGAGGTCTTTTTATTGAATGCTAGTTTATTCTTGTTGTCCTTAATTCCGTCGTTTAAAAGGAATCTGGTGGCGTGTATTGCACGTTTCCCTTCTACGCCATACCCTTTTCTTACTAATGCAACCTTTTTATCTGGGAAAAGTACCTGAATTATTTCTTCTGTGTCATACGGAGAGACCCCTGCAATGACTTTTATACCCTCATCCTCAGCAATTGAAAGAAGACAATCAAAGAGCTGTCCGCTAATACATCCAATGTCATCATCAACGGTAATTATTTTATAATCATTTACCCACGGATTTTCAAAAGTCTTCTCACCCTCGTTGGTAAAGGCTGTTAGGAAGGTATATTTAATTTCACCCTTAGGTATATTTCCACCTAATTCACGCTTGTAGAAATTTATTGCATATTTGAATATCTTGTCATAATCTGTATATCCGTCTTGAATTCGCTTGCTATTTCTGTCTAAAGCACATGCTGCCTTCAAATAATTGGTCGCTTTTCTATATGACCGCTTATTTGCATCAAAAAGCTCTCTAATTTCATCAACCTTCATAGAAAGCTTTTTGCTAGAAAGGCATTCCCCTAAATTAAGTATTTCCTCTACCGCACCATAATACATCGGTTCAAATACATGTGGCGGAGTGCCGTCAACTATTGCCAGCATCTTCTCCCTACATATGAGCGCGTCATATGATGTTGGATCAGACGCACACATTACCCTTTCAACATCATAGCCCTTCTGCTCCAACGTGTCGGCACTCCGCCTTATAAGGGTGGACTTGCCACAACCAGGTCCACCCTTCAGTATGTATAAACGCCAATTTTCCCATGGACTATATAACTCATTAAAAAGAGAATAAAAACCTTCATTCGTATTGCTTCCTAAAAAGTACTTATTAACGCCATCCACTGTACCTAACCCCCTTACAAAGTTCAATACAGTTTATTCATTCCGGCCCTCTTTTGTCACAAAATAATATAAAACCAATCAAAATTTAAATTTTTTAAAATTTTTCTTGATTTTATAATTTACATAGTATATAATAACTGAGCATTAAGAAATACATCGAGGCGTAGCGCAGTTTGGTAGCGCATCTGGTTTGGGACCAGAGGGCCGGGGGTTCGAGTCCCTTCGCCTCGACCATCTAAAAGACCGTAACATTATTGTTACGGTCTTTTTTGTAAGCATTAATATATTGTTCATATTATCCTATTTAATTTTTTTTCTTTGTTTAATTTGCGGATTAATATTTGTCCTATATTTAAATATAATATGTATGTATTAATTTTACGGAGGAATATTAAAATGGAAATGGAAAGACTTAATAATTACCCTGTTGTCATGTTCCACGGATTTGCAGCTTATGGCGATGACGAACTTGCATCCAAAGTTGCTCCTTATCTTGGATTTGGCGTGTCAACAAATATTGAAAAATTTATGAAGAAGTTTGACGTAGATGTTTACGTTCCTTCTATGAGTGGCTATGCTAGCATGTGGGACAGAGCTTGTGAAATGTGGGCTCACCTTGTTGGCGGTACCGTTGACTATGGTAAAGTTCATTCAGAAAAAATGGGTCACGCAAGATATGGCCGTACATATAAAGCCCTAATTCCCGACTGGGGTCAGCTTGATGACGAAGGAAAAATCAAGAAAATTAATGTTATGGGACACAGTTTTGGTGGGCCAACAGTTCGCTTCTTTGTAAACATGGTCGTACGCGGCTCACAAGAAGAAAGAGATGGAACACCTGAAGAAGAACTTTCAGAATTTTTCAAGGGAGGACATGAGAACTGGATTCACTCATGTACAACTCTTGCTTCTGCAAACGATGGTATTTCATTCCTTTATGCAATTGAAAAACCAGCTCCATATATTGCAAAAGGACTTCTTGCATTCCTTTCAATAATTGGAAATACACCAATTGCAAAAATTTATGATCCAATGCTTGAACAATTTGGCATTACAAAGAATCCTTATGAAAAGAAGTCGGGTGGCAAATTCAAAATTCCTTGGAAGGAAATTAATCACTACTATGAATGTGAAGACTGCTGCCTAAATGACCTTTATATTCACAAAGTTCGTGAAAGAATGAAGGATTGGAAAGCATTTGAGAACATCTACTACTTCTCATATTCAGCATATATGACAAAGGAAGACAAAAATGGAAACCACAAAGTACTTCCGGATTGCTGGATATTTATGAAACCTTTTGCAAACTTAGTTGGTAAATATCCTGGAAACCCAGCAGATGCAAACCATGCTGAGGTTACTAAGGAATGGAAGATGAATGACGGTCTTGTTAACACTGTTACAGAGCAGGCTCCAAAGAACGAAAACTGGACTCCATGGGCTGGCGAAAAAGATATAAAACCTGGCGTATGGTATGATATGCCTGTTGAAAACAAGGATCACGTTGCATATATGGGTGTTGGCCAAGACAAAGCTGAATATGGTCTCTTCTATTACGACATTATTAAACGTATTAGCAACCTTCCAACAATAGATTTATAAAACAAAGCGGCTTCTTTGAAGCCGCTTTTTCATTCTATTTGCCATTTTCATTGTATTATTTTATAATTAATCATCAAATATTTTTGGGGTGTTTATGAAATACATTTATTACATCCTTCAATGGACTTGGGGAATTCTTCAAAACATCATTGGACTGGTAATATTCTTATTAAACATTAATAGACCACATTACATATATAATGGGGCTGTGGTTACCCGATGGAAGAGGCCTGACAGCCTTGGTATGGGAATGTTTATATTTCACAGATCTAATGATAAATATGTCCTATCTCATGAATATGGGCATACAATTCAATCCATTATTCTTGGACCATTATTCTTATTTGTAATTGGTATTCCATCCATTATATGGGCTGGATGCTTTGGGGACTACAGAAAGAGGAATAACATTGACTACTATTCCGTTTTTCAAGAAAAGTGGGCCACAGAATTAGGTAAAAAATATACTAAAATATAAATAGGAGAATTTATATGATTATTGCAATTTGGACTATTTCAATTTTAGAATTTGTTATGTTCATCCTAATGTTAAAAGCACTAAAGAAGGACATAAAGCCACTTCTTGCATGCACAGCACTCATTACATTCGGCTTATTCTTTGATGCACTTGGCATTTCTCTTGGAACTGTACTTGAAGGAGCTGCACTTAAAATAGTAAGTAAGCTCAGATTCATATTCCACGGCCTTCTTATCCCGCTCCTTCTTCCTATTTGTGCATATGCACTTACATTCAACAAAAAGGGTAAAATTGCAACATGGGCTGTAACCGTTGTTCTTATGGGACTTGGTCTTGCCGAAAGCCTTGCAACAGATCTTGAAATAGCTGAAATTGGTGGTGTTACAAGATATCTTGCCGGAGAAAACACTCCAGGTTGGGCAAGCAAGGTTTCAAGCATTCTTTCATTTGGTACTGTTTTACCTTTAATGGCTGCAGGCGTTGCAACTTGGGTAAAAAACAAAAGACCAGAGCTCTTCCTTGCGGGATTCTTTATGTTCCTCTTTGCGGCACTTGGACCTGCAACAGGACATTTTGAACTCATTTTCTTCATTAGTATGTTTGGAGAAATATTAATGGTATTTTTCCTCTTCTTATTCTCAAAAAAGGCTGAAAAATAATGAAACTCAATAGGCAAATTCTTTTAAACTATTTAATATTTATAGTTGGACTATTTATAGCATCCTTGGGCGTTGCGTTTTCAACTAAAGCAGGTCTTGGAACATCTCCTGTTGCTTCCGTTCCATACTCTGTTTCTCTTGTTAGCAGTCTTTTAACCTTTGGCGGATGGCTTAACCTCTTAAGCGTAATTCAAATAACAATACAGGTTTTAATTCTTCGTAGCAAATGTAATCCCGTTGAAATTGTTATTCAGACTATTCTTGCATTTGTTTACGGATATCTTACCAATTTTTCTTGTTATTTACTTCGAGGCCTTACCGTAAGCGGATATTTCTCTCAGTTTATGTTTATGATCATTGGCTGTATTGTCTTGGCATTCGGTATTTGGGTACAGCTTAAAGGCGGCGT
>DCGS01000008.1:30172-30379 GCA_002314645.1 Ruminococcaceae bacterium UBA1772 | reverse complement strand
CTTTACACCCAGTAATTCCGGACAACGCTGGCCACCTACGTATTACCGCGGCTGCTGGCACGTAGTTAGCCGTGGCTTTCTTCTTAGCTACCGTCATTTGTTTCTTCACTAAGGACAGCGGTTTACAATCCGAAGACCGTCTTCCCGCACGCGGCGTTGCTGCATCAGGCTTGCGCCCATTGTGCAATATTCCCCACTGCTGCCTCC
>DCGS01000008.1:29829-30124 GCA_002314645.1 Ruminococcaceae bacterium UBA1772 | reverse complement strand
CAATGTGGCCGTTCAACCTCTCAGTCCGGCTACCGATCGTCGACTTGGTAGGCCGTTACCCCACCAACTATCTAATCGGACGCGAGTCCATCTCTCAGCGATAAATCTTTGGTCACAGAATCATGCGGTTCCGTGACATTATGCGGTATTAGCGACCGTTTCCAGCCGTTATTCCCCTCTAAGAGGCAGGTTACTCACGCGTTACTCACCCGTCCGCCACTAAGACTTAACAAGAAAATCAAAAAGCAAGCTTTCGTCAAATCAGCGTCAAGTCTCCGTTCGACTTGCATGTGTT
>DCGS01000008.1:0-29791 GCA_002314645.1 Ruminococcaceae bacterium UBA1772 | reverse complement strand
GATCAAACTCTCTAAAAAATTGTATTAAAACGATTGGGGAATTTCCAATCGATCTAAACTTTAGAAAAGCTATTTAGCTCATTACTTGTTGCTGACAGTTTAATCTGTCATTTAATTTCGTTTTTCACGAAATTACTGTTTGAAATTCAAAAAGAATTTCAGGGTCCATTTAAGTTTGTCGTTGTTTAATTTTCAAGGTACATATACAACGTAGTTACGTTGTTTTATGTCTGCGCTCTCTCTCAAGCGCTCGATAATATTAACATATATATTATTGACTTGTCAACACAATTTTTCGACAATTTTTCGTTTTGTTAAACACCGCCGGGTGTTCCATACCCTTCAGTATATATGTATAGGGTATAAAAAAGAGCCTTTAAGTATACAACATATTGTTTGTACACTTTTAAGGCTCATATATTTTCACAAAAAATCAATTATTATTTCTTTTGGATTTCATTTCAAAAAAGATATTTGCACCCATAAACAGAGCACAAACAAAGCACTCAATTGGAATTAAATAAAGGGTTGGATAAATGCCAAGAGCTTCCTCCGTCTGAACTTCATCCACATTACAGTCAGGATATGTACAATGTCTTACTAAATATCCATCCTGATCTATTGTAGGATATCTTTTTCTTTCCCACTCAGTAAACTGATGTTCATGTTCTTCTACAGAACCTACAACTATTGTTTCGCATACTTCACATATATTAAGGATTACTTCTTCCCCATCATATGCAAACTCTGTGTATTTTTTAAACTTATGATTAGTTCCCTCAATGAGTTCTCTTTCATATCCATGACACTTAGTGCAGTAACGCTGCTTATACCCCTCTTCGTTACATACACCATCTACAATTACAGACCAGTCAGTAAGGTTGTGGTTACAACTTGCATACAAAGGTCTAACCTTGTCTGCATTTGCTAGAAGTTCTGAGCGAGGCTCATTTAAATATATGTATCCAAGAAGTGTGTCTCCACGACCAGTCTTAGATCCAACCTCGGCGCGTCTTATGTCACCAGTTTTTACGCCGTTACCACCGTATGGCTTCCCCTCATATGAAATACCACCGTGGCTTATGACCATATACTTTTCATTATTGTCTACATCTTCATAGTAGCTTGTTACATATGCAACGTGACCATAGGAAGCCCCATCCCATACGGCAATAGAGTTTTCACGAACATCAGGTCCAACGTGGTAGCCCGCATTCTTTGCAGCGTAGTACCAGTTTTTAGCGTCGCCAAAAGCTGGGAGTTCTACACCCATGTCATTGTAAGCAGCAGTCCAAGCAAAGTATGTGCATGGTATTGTTGTTACATCATTTATTGTTTGAGTGTTTGGGTAAGGATTGTATGCTGCATGAGCCACCATTAAGTTTGGTGCTAAAAGTATGCAAAGCATAAGCGCTACTGCCACCCTTTTTATATTCTTCAATATACTCATCCTTATAAAAAAATAACACCTTTAATTCTTGACTTAGTCAATGCATAAAGGTGTTTATGGTGCCGGTGACCGGGGTCGAACCGGTACGGTGTCGCCACCACTGGATTTTGAGTCCAGCACGTCTGCCAATTCCATCACACCGGCATTTGTGTTAAGGCTCATAGATTATATCATTATTTCTTTCGACTTTCAAGATAAAGAATAAATCCAAGTAAGAGATCCTTTGCTTCTCTGTCAGCAAACTCTAACTTTTCAATATTCTCCTTAGCTCTGTTGTAGTGGAAATTCATCTTGTCCACAGTAAAGTCATACGCACCTGTCTCTTTAAAGATGTTTCTTACTATTTCAAGTTCCTCTGGAGTAACACTATCTTTTCCATAGTATTTATTAAGCTCTTCTAGCGATTCAGGCTTATTTACTTTTACATAAGTATAAAGGAAGGTTTGTTTGTATTCAGAAACATCTGAACCTACATCCTTACCAAGTACTTTCTCATCTGCATAAACGCCAAGAATGTCGTCCTGGATTTGGAATCCAAGTCCTGCATCCTTCATTATTTCTTCAATGTCAATAATGTCCTTCTTCTCTGCTCCACGAAGCATCATACCAAGGACAATTGGTCCCATTGTTGTATAGTAGGCAGTTTTTAAAAAAGCCAACGTTTCAATGAGTTCAAAAGGATTTACAGGGTCGACTTCTTCAAATGGTAATTCGTTCTTATACCTTTCCTTAAAAGGTACAATAACGTCCATTATTCCACCTTCAACAGTTTTAATGACCATGTCATTATATTCGCGAAGAATTTTTATTATATTAGGATTGTCACCATAAGCTGTTAAAAGATGTTCATATGCCATGTAAAGACCGACATATCCAAGAGCAACTGAAACACCGTTACTTAAATCCTTAACTACGTCAGGATTATTTTCAAGAACTTCCTTATTGCTTATTTTAAAATCCTCTAAAAGACGAACATGAACAGTGTCCTTGTTACGGCGAGTCTCAGCATGATCTAAAAGATCATCATGAACCAAAATTGAAGACTGGAATATTTCTATAGAAAGAGCCAAGTCATCTGAATATTCAACGTCCTTGCCACCATAAATATAGTAGCCCATATTTACTAAAATGGCGCGCAACATTTTTCCACCGAAGTTCATTTCAGTGAAATACTTCATATTATTCCTAAAATGCTCTGGAGACATTTCAAGAATATTGTCATTATATTGTCCGAGTTTTTGCTCTAGACGAACGTAGTTTTCGTCCTTGAAATTTTTAAATGTTTCAAGTGCTGCCATTCACTCAACCAACCTTTACACCTTTAACTGTAATCTTGCCGAGCATTGGGATTTCTAATACGCCCTTACAATACATACCTTCAAATGAAAGTTCTGCTTCAAGAGTTCCGTTTGAGAGCATTGGAATTGTATGAGTTATTTTTAATATGTTAGGTTCAACTTCTTCAACAGAAATAAGATTAACCGCAGGAGCAACGCCAAAGCCCGATGCATCAATATTAAAGTTGTATTCACCATTCTCATATCCAATAGTTAGAACTGGACTAACCTTTAAAAATGGAACAGCTACGTCAAGACTCCACTTACCTACTCCTATCATATTAATCCTCCTTAAAACCTAATAACATACTAATTATATACTATTAATGTTGTTCAATACAAGTGTTACACCAAATAAGTGTAATTAGTATTGGCTGTAGTCAGCTAAGAAATCTGCCATTCTCTTTGTTGCAGTCTCCAAGGTTTTTACCTCTGGAAGGTACACAACTCTAAAGTGGTCAGGTTCATTCCAGTTAAGTGCTGTTCCCTGTAAAATGAGAACCTTCTTTTCTTTGAGCAAATCAAGAGCGAACTGTTCGTCATCTTTAATATGTATTTTATTAAGATCAATTTTAGGGAAAATATAGAAAGCAGCCTTTGGCTTCTTAACTGAAATACCAGGAATGTCATTAAGTGCTTTATATATGTATTCCCTCTGTTCGTATATACGTCCACCTGGAAGAAGGAGTTCATCGCTACTCTGATAGCCGCCGAGAGCGGTTTGAATGATGCTCTGACCAGGAACGTTTGAACAAAGACGCATAGATGCAAGAAGGTTAAGGCCAGTAATGTAGCCCTTTGCCTTTGTCTTGTCACCACTGAGACACATCCAACCAACACGGAAGCCTGCAACTCTATGTGACTTAGAAAGACCATTGAAGTTTACCATGAATAAATCTGGAGCGAGCGATGCAATGGCTACATGTTCCTCCCCATCCATTACAAGTCTGTCATAGATTTCGTCGGCAAAGATAATAAGATCTTTCTCTCTTGCAACATCAACAATCTGCTGTAAAACCTCACGTGGGTAAAGAGCACCAGTTGGGTTGTTAGGATTAATTACAACAATACCTTTTGTGTTTGCTGTAATTTTGCTTCTAATGTCCTCAATGTCAGGATACCAATCAGACTGTTCGTCACACATGTAGTGAACAGGTGTACCACCAGCAAGCTTAATTGATGCTGTCCAAAGTGGATAGTCTGGTCTTGGTACAAGGATTTCATCGCCATCATTTAGAAGGCCTTGCATTGCCATTGTAATGAGCTCAGAAACACCGTTACCTGTATAAATATCATTAATTCCTACATTAGGGATTTTTTTAAGCTGACAATACTGCATTATTGCTTTTCTGGCTGAGAAAACGCCCTTTGAGTCAGAATAACCCTGAGATGCACGAAGATTATAAATATAATCTACAATAATTTCATCAGGCGCGTTGAAGTGAAATGGCGCTGGATTACCAATATTAAGTTTTATAATATCCACACCATTTGCAGACATTTCGTTTGCAGCGTCAAGAACTGGTCCACGAACGTCATAACAAACTCCATCAAGCTTTAATGATTTGTCAAATTCTCTCATTTTAGTATGCCTCTTTTATAGTAAATAGTAAGACGCCCGAGATTCCCCGAGCGTCTATGTAAACAATTATTTTGCAGATGAAATCTTATGGAAAATTCTAAGCTTTCCATTTGCGCAAGATACTGCCATTGTGTACATGTTATTGTTCTCGGTCTTAATATAGTCGTTTCCGTTCTTTTCAAAACCGGCCGCCACAATTTGCTCTTCAAAGGCAGTAAATTCTTCATCATCTACATCTGTGAATCTTAATACAAGCGTAGCAGATTTACCCGAATTGTCAATTTCAGGTGCGCTGTCTTGTATTCCTCTTCCCTTATACTTAGGAAATGCAGAAAAATCAGTTATTGAACTAAGGTATAAAGCTCCGTCTGTAGTGTTTGGGTCTCCACAAGAGTCACAAACTTTATTTTCAATTTGCTTTCTCTTTTTACCCTCAACTTCTGAGCGTTCAATCATATCCTCAACTTTATTCTTAATAAAGTATTCAACTGAATGTTCTCCGCCCATATTCATAAGGTTATTAACAATTTGCATAATTAAATCCCCTAAGTAACAATTTGCACTATTTTAGCACGTTAAAGCAAATAAGTAAATAAAAAACTTAGATAGTACCAAAAATACGGTCACCTGCATCGCCAAGACCAGGTACAATGTATCCGTTTTCGTTGAGATGGTCATCAAGTCCAGCACAGTAAATGTCTACATCTGGATGAGCCTTCTGTAAAGCTTCAAGTCCCTCTGGAGCAGCAATAATGCCCATGAACTTAATTGACTTTGGCTTGAACTCTTTAATCTGTGAAATGGCGTCAATTGCTGAACCGCCTGTTGCAAGCATTGGGTCAAGAACAATTACATCTCTTTCCTCAATGTCCTGTGGCATTTTGCAGTAGTAGCTGTGTGGCTGAAGTGTCTCATGGTCTCTGTACATACCAATGTGACCAACCTTTGCTGAAGGAATTAAAGCATGAATTCCGTCTACCATACCAAGACCAGCACGAAGAATTGGAACTATAGCCAACTTCTTACCAGCAATATCATGAGCTTTAGCAACTGCAACTGGAGTTTCAACCTCAATTTCCTTTAAAGGAAGATCTCTTGTAGCCTCGTAACACTCAAGCATTGCAATTTCACTGATAAGAGTACGGAATTCCTTACTACCAGTGTTCTTGTCTCTTAAAATAGAGAGCTTGTGCTGAATAAGTGGATGATTAGTAATTGTAACTGTTCCCATTTTAACGTCCTCCAAATTATATGTTATTTATGCGTTTTCTATTTCTGTAATTTTATCTACACGGCGCTGATGACGTCCACCCTCAAACTCTGTGAAGATGAAGTTGTCTACAAGGTCCATTGCAAGTCCAGGACCAACTACACGGCCGCCCATGCAAAGTACGTTTGCATTGTTGTGCATTCTTGTAAGTCTTGCACTGAATGTGTCTGAACAACAAGCTGCTCTAATGCCCTTAACCTTATTTGCAGCCATTGACATACCAATTCCTGTACCACAAACCAAAATGCCAAGTTCAGCATTTCCGCTTGTAATTTCGTTGCAAAGCGCTACAGCAATTTCAGGATAGTCAACTGACTCTGGTGTAAAGCAACCTACGTCCTTATACTCAACACCCTTTTCCTTTAAGTGCTCAATAATTAAATTCTTGAGTTCAAATCCGCCGTGGTCACAACCTAAAACTATCATTTGTTCTCCGCCTTTTTCTTAAGTTCTCTTTCAGCCTGAGGTGCTCTAAGATATGTAGGAAGAACTTCTGAAGATGAAACAAGCTTCTCTCCTTTTGAAATTCTGTCATACGCACATTCACACACAGATACAGCGTTCTGGTGTCTGAGCGATTCATGCGCAACCTCAAGACCTTCTAATTTTTCATTCAAATTATTATAGCACAAATGAGCACCATCTCCAACAAAAATAACGCCATTTTTTGCTATGTTTAATTCACTGTTTCTTACGTCATTTATGATTGATTCAAGTTCTTCAATCATAATGGCTTTATCCTCACAAAGTCTTTCCACTTTGCCGTCTTCTACTTTGAATAAAGCTGTGTAAACTTGACCACATCTTGCATCCATTGCAGCACAGACAATGCAGTCCTTTACTCCAGCATAGTTATATGCCATGGATTCAAGAGTTGAAATGGAAATGCAGTTTGGTTCATCAAGTGCTGTAATTCCCTTTAATGCTGCCACCCCAATGCGAACCCCTGTAAAAGAACCAGGACCTGCATTTATGGCAAATGCATCTATGTCTTCAAGGGCAATGCTTGCATTTTGAAGAACACCTGCAATAATTGGAACAAGTGTCTGACTATGAGTAAGTCCAACATTTGTGTAGGAAAAACTGAGTATTTTGTTTTGATTTGTTTCATTACTGAATGAAACTACTGCCGCACTGGCCGATGTTGCAGAGCAATCAATTCCTAGAATGTTCAACCTTTTCATTCCTTTAATATATTTTTATTATTCTGTCGTTTTCATTTTGACCCTTAGCAATTTCAATTCTTGTTGTGTTTTCCGGGAGTGCATTTTCAATATTTTCACTCCACTCTACACAAAGAATTGCACCTGCATCTAGATAGTCAAAAAATCCAGTTGTATATAAATCTTCCCAAGAAGTAATTCTATACATATCAAAGTGTACAAGTGCAGGGCTTCCGCCGTAGTCATTTACAATGGCAAATGTTGGACTTGAAACCTCACAGTCAAGGCCTAGTCCCTTTGCAAGTCCACGAACGAATGCGGTCTTCCCCATTCCCATTCCGCCAAAGAAAGCGAGCACACTTCCTGATTTAAGATTCTTTGAGAATTCACGTGCAAATTCTTCTGTTTCAACATATGAATGCGTCTCAATAATATCCAATTTGCACGCCTCCTAAAAATTAATTTAATATATTTTATCACAAAGATGCCTTTATACCAATGATAAATATAATATAAATATAAGTTTTTATTACTTTTATATTACATCGCTTGAAAAATCATTATTCTACAATTATAATAAATCCACGACATTTATTGAAGGGAGAGTGAAATATGAATAAAATAGTTGCAAGCTTCAGTTATTTCTTTCGCGGACTGGACAAGCTCTTTCTAACACTCTGCCTTTTCACATCTGCTTTCGGTGTCCTTATGGTATACAGTGCAAAATACCACACAATGGCCGAAGGCGCACTAATGCCAAGTGAAGCAAGGACAATGATTATTGCCATTGCACTTGGTCTTATAATGGCCCTAATCATTTCGCTCATTGACTATGACATAATGTGTAAGCTGTGGCCGTTGTGGGTTGTCATATCCATTGTCCTAATGGTTCTGGTAATGCTCATAGGTAAAGCACCTGCAAGCAGACCAGACTCAAGAGTATGGCTTGACCTTAAGGTCTTTTACTTCCAGCCGTCAGAGCTTGTAAAAATATTCTTTATTATTACTTTCTCTACACACATTAATGCTGTTAAGCAAAACATAAATAAAATTGGTACCCTTGTTCTTCTTGGAATCCATGCAATCATTCCTGTACTTCTTGTTATGAAGTCTGGTGACGACGGCTCTGCCCTCGTATTCATCTTCATTGCAATTGGTATGATTTTCATTTCAGGTATTAACTGGAAATATATTGCTGGAGTCGCCGTCTTGGCGCTTGCCGCAATACCTGTTATTTGGGTAAAGCTGTCAAGCTTCCAGAAGGCCAGGTTTATTGTAATTGTGGATCCGGATAAATATCCGGACACCGCTTATCAACAAACCAAAGGTCTTGCGGCAATTGGCAAAGGCGGCTTTTTAGGAACTGGATTTTTAAAAGGAACCTACACACAAAGTGGTGCGGTTCCTGTAAATGAAAGTGACATGATCTTCACTGTTATTGCAGAAGAACTTGGTCTTCTTGGTGCAACCTTTGCACTGGTTCTCATTTTCCTAATTATAATTAGAATTATTTCCAATGGTAAAAAGGCAATAAACGAACAGGCTGGCCTTATGGCCTATGGCCTTGCAGTTATGATTGCAGCTCAGACAATCATTAACGTTGCAATGTGCCTCCGTGTAGGACCTGTTATTGGTATTACGCTTCCATTCTTCAGCGCCGGCGGTTCGTCCTCCCTATGTCTCTACATTGGACTTGGACTTGCCCTTGGCGTATACAGAACGAACTACAACCAAAAGCCGCAAAACTTCAGGCTTTCAAGTATACGTTCAGAATTTAGAACTTAAAAAAACGGCTCACATATTTGTGAGCCGTTTCTTTTTGTCCTTTAAGCCTTTTCAAGTTTTGCGTAGTTTGACATAAGCTTTTTAGTTCCTGCTTTGTCAAAGGCAATTTCAAGAAGATTGTCATTTCCCATAGGAGAAACTGACAATACAACACCTGTACCAAATGCCTTATGTATAACTGTGTCTCCAATGTTGTATGTAACACCTGTTGCAGAAGATGCTTTAGATGCACTGCTTGAGCCACCAATTTTTCTTGCTGCAGAGGAACTGTTTCTTGACTTTCCATATGGATTGTATGAACTGTATGAAGAGTCGGAATATCCTCCGCCATAGGATGAATCGCCCGTATAGCCACCAAAGGATGAGAAGCTTGATGGCTTGTTCTGATATGTGCCGCCGAATCCCGAACTGTATCTGGAAGCTGCATATGGTGATTTTCTTTCTGGCTCTGGAGCAAAGAGTTCACTTGGAATTTCGTGGATGAACTTAGATGCAGGGTTTCTTGTTGTTGAGCCGTAAAGCATTCTTACACTTGCATTGGTAAGATAGAGCTTTTCCTTTGCACGTGTAATTCCAACGTATGCAAGACGTCTTTCCTCTTCAATTTCTGTTGGATCATAAAGAGACTGTCTTCCAGGGAAAACGCCGTCCTCCATGCCTGCAAGAAATACAACTGGGAACTCAAGACCCTTTGCAGAGTGAAGAGTCATCATAACTGCAGCGTCTGCCTGTGAGTTGTACTGATCAATATCAGAAAGAAGAGATACTTCTTCAAGGAAACCTGAAAGGTCGCCATCCTCATTTTCCTCAATATATCTAATCATATTAGACTTAAGTTCAACAAGGTTCTGAAGTCTGTCCTCATATGTATCCTTATCCTGTGAAAGATATGTTACATATCCAGTTTCATTCATAAGTTCATCAAAGAACTCGTTAATTGGCATTTCCTGTGACTTCTGTCGAAGTCCATTTATCATTCCAGTGAATGATAAAAGCTTTGTTGCGGCACGGCTAAGCTTGTCGTACTGGTCAGCCGTCTGCATGACCTCAAACACGCTGACGCCGAGCCCCGCAGCAATATCAGATGCAGTGTTAACTGTTGTGTCGCCAATACCACGTTTTGGTTCATTGATAATTCTCTTGAGTTTAACTGTATCAGATGGATTATTTACAAGAGTTAGGTATGCAATTGCATCTCTAATTTCTTTTCTTTCGTAGAATCTTTTTCCGCCTACAACCTTATATGGAATACCAGAACGTACAAACGCAGTTTCTATTGCGTTTGACTGAGCGTTAGTTCTGTAAAGAATTGCATGGTCAGAATAAGCACGTCCATTTGAAACGTTTGTTGCAATTTCATCTGCAATATAGTTTCCTTCATTTATTTCGCTGTCAGCTGTGAAGAGGACAATCTTCTCTCCTCTGTCACCTGCAGTCCAAAGGTTCTTACCCTTACGCTCAGTGTTATTCTTAATAACAGCGTTTGCTGCATCAAGAATGTTTCCAGTTGACCTGTAATTCTGTTCAAGACGAATTACAGTAGCATTCTTATAATTCTTTTCAAAGTCCAAGATGTTTTCAATTGTAGCGCCACGGAATTTATAAATACTCTGGTCGTCGTCACCTACAACACAGATGTTGTTATATCCGCCAGCAAGTAGACTAGTTAATACATACTGTGCATGGTTTGTATCTTGATACTCATCTACATGAACATACTTAAACTGACTTTGATATTTAGTTCTAATGTCTTCATCTGTTTGAAGAAGCTTTACAGTATTAACAATAATGTCATCAAAGTCCATTGCGTCAGCAGATAAAAGGAGCTGCTGATAAAGCTTGTAACACTCAGCATACTTCTTAAGACGTATGTCACTTCCAGCCTGTTTTTCAAACTCTTCAGGAGTAATAAGGCTGTCCTTTGCCCTACTAATTGCGTTTAAAATCTGCTTATGTGGCATAAGCTTGTCATCTATGCCAAGAAGCCTTTGACACTCTTTCATAATTCGCTTTGAGTCGTCTGTATCATAAATAGTAAAGTGCGATGTATATCCAAGAACATCTCCATACCTTCTGAGAATTCTTGAGCAAACTGAGTGGAATGTTCCAGCCCAAATATCCTTTGCCTCTTCCTCAGAAAGATACACAGCAATTCTGTCCTTAAGTTCATTTGCAGCCTTATTTGTAAATGTAATTGCAAGGATTTGCCAAGGCTTTGCAAGATCCTTTGAAACAATATTAGCAATTCTAGATACCAAAACAGTGGTCTTTCCACTTCCTGCACCCGCAAGAATTAAAAGCGGACCCTCTGTAGTATTAATTGCCTTTTGTTGCATTTCGTTCATCATAAAAAATCACCTTAATGGTTCTTTCTGTATCTTAAATAGTCTTCAAGAATAATTGTTGCAGCAACTGCGTCAACAACTTCCTTGCGTTTCTTACCCCTAGTGTTGGTTTCGTTGAGATTTTTATGAGCAATAATTGTTGTCATACGTTCATCCCAAGTAGTTACGTTAAGAGAGTATTCACTCTCAAGTAGCTCTGCAAGTTCAGTGCAGGCCTTTGCTCTGTCACCAAAGCTTCCATCCATATTCACTGGGCATCCTACTACAACGAGCTCCGCCTTGCGCTCAACTGCAGCCTCGGCAATTGCCTTTGCAACCTTTGGCATATAAGTTTCCTTAATTACGCCAACAGGAGATGCAAGCAATTCGCCCTTGTCACAAACGGCAAGTCCAGTTCTGGCATTGCCGTAATCGACAGACATAATTATCATTATTGTCTTCTCCTTGTCTCTACTAAAAAAGTTGCGGCGAAACTACATTCCGCCGCAAACTTAATAAGTTAATATTAATCTTCTGATTCTGAATCAGCAGCAGGAGCTGCAGAACAACGAGTACATGTTCCTGGAATCTTGTTAGATGCATAGTAACCTGTTGCTCTACCGCCACAGTTTGCACCAGCAAGAAGACCAGAACTTGTGCAGTAAGTTCTTGCAACAACCGTCTTTGCATAGTCAAAGTCTTTCTTTGGAAGACCCTTATGAACTCTGTCCATTACAGCCTGCCAAACTATTGCTGCAGGGTTATGTGAACCAGCATTGATGTGTTCCTGGATATCATATCCTACCCATACTGCTGCACAGTAGTATGGTGTACCACCTGCTGCCCACTTATCCTTTGTGTCAGATGTTGTACCTGTCTTCATGTATGTTGTGAAGCCAGTACATCCATTACCAGCACCAGTACCGCTAATAACAACGGTCTGCATTACTCTATTCATAATTGTAGCTGTTTCAGGAGAAATTGCTTGTTCTGGAACAGCATTGTTTTCAAGAAGTACGTTCTTTCCTTGATAGTCTGTAACCTTTGTGTAGCTGTATGGCTTGTAGTACTTACCACCGTTACCGAATGTTGCATAAGCAGCAGTCATTTCAAGTGATGTAACACCGTATGTCATACCACCAACGGCAAGTGATGAAAGGTTGCAGTCTGTATAAGCACCATCTGTAACAAGAGTTGAAAGATGGAATTTATTAATAAGGAAGTCCATTGAAACTTCTGGAGTAAGCTTTTGAACAACTCTAGCAGCTGTTGTATTAAGTGAGTGACAGACAGCATACTGTGTTGTTACATAGTGTCCTGGAGAACCCTTGCTTCCGCTGAAGTTCTGTGGCCAACGCTGACCACCAACAACAATGGCATAGTCCTGAATCATTGAAGAGTAGTTGATATAACCCTTCTCTACTGCTGGAGCATATGCTGAAAGTGGCTTAATTGAAGAACCAGGTGAACGAGGTGAATCTGCAGCACGGTTAAGTGAGCGATTTGTTTTCTTTTCACCAGCACCACCAACAATTGCTACAACCTGTCCTTCATAGTTCATAATTGTAACAGCTGACTGGATTTTCTTCTTTGTACCGTTTTCTCCAGTTTCAGTTCTTCCCTCAGATTCATAAGGGAAGTTAATTCTGTTAACGTATACCTCTTCTGCAGCGTTCTGAACCTTTTCGTCTACACATGAGTAAATCTTAAGACCACCATAGTAAACCATTTTCCAAGCTTCATTTTTGGTATATCCATATGTTGAAACAAGATCTTTAATAACCTGATCTATAACAAAGTCAACGTAGTAGCTGTAAATTTCAGAATCCTTCTTAGGTGCTGAATTCTGAACACTTTCTGATGGAACGTACTCACTTGAGTTTGTAAGAATAAGCTTGTAGTCAAGAGATGACTTGTATTCCTCATCTGAAAGTTTACCCTGGTCCCACATATTCCAAAGACATGTTTCCTGTCTCTTCTTATTGTTTTCTGGGTTAAGAAGTGGGTTGTAGTATGTTGGAGCCTTAGTAATTGAAGCGATTGATGCAGCCTCTGCAGCATTAAGCTCACTTACGTCCTTACCAAAATACTTCTGTGCTGCAGTTTGAACACCGTAGCATCCTGAACCCAATGGGATTGTATTAAGATAAGCCTCTACAATTTCAGACTTGTCATAATTCTTTTCAAGGTTTAATGCATAAAGGATTTCGTTAAACTTTCTTGAAACGGTTGCCTGGTTCTCATCTGTTAAGTTCTTAATAAGCTGCTGAGTAATAGTAGAACCACCACCACTCTTACCGAGTGTTAATACAGCCTTAACTGTACGAATCCAGTCAACACCACTGTGGTTGTAGAAACGCTTGTCTTCAAGACAGATGAAAGCATTCTGAACCTCTTTTGGAATCTTATCAAGATCTACCCAAATTCTGTTCTCCTCGCCATGAAGTCTTGCAATTTCATATGGCTTGTTCTTGTCATCCATTGCATAAATAATACTTGTCTGTGACTGACTGTTCTTGTAAGAGTCAAGATTAATGGCAATGTCTCCATTTACAAATGAGAAAACATAACCAAGCATACAGATGCCAACAATAACAATAGTCATTAAGATGACAATAAGGATTGAGAGCAAAATATTGGCAAGAAGTCCTCTTTCCTTACGCTTTTTATTCTTTTTATTTTTAGAAACGCTTTTTGCGGATGTACCTGTTGCCATAAAAAGCCATTCCTCCTTATAAACAATAGCCTAACAATTATATCACAAGGATATTAATTATACAAGATTTTGCGCCGTTCTTTCATAAAATATTATTGTTCAAAAAATGTATTTTTTGTGATAAAAAGACAAGAATAATACATAAACAGACCTATTTGAATAAAAAAACTTTGGGAAGTACAAAGAAATGAAAAATAAAGACAATGTATATTATCTAGACGAGCAGGATTTTAATGAAAAAGCCATATTTAAAAAATCAATAAAAAACAACGTACTAAGAATAATAACCATTAATCTACTAATAATCCTTATTGCTCTATTAATAACCTTTGCCGTAACAATATACCAATCTAAAGCGAATGCTAAAAATTTAGATAATTCAAACATAAATACTGCAATAACAACAACTAAAATATCCTTCGTTGTAAAAGAGTTAGATGGACAAATTGCTGTGTACTCATCCCTTTCAGATGAACCAATAGAAAAATACGACACCTATGTCTCCTCTCTTCCCAAAGAAGATCAAGAGCTTCTGTCAGAAGGCATTGAAGTTTCAAACACGAAAGAACTTGAACAGATAATAGAAGACCTAACAAGCTAAAAACAAAAAGACCGAGCCCTTTGGACTCGGTCTTTATTATTAGTCAGCAGTCTGACAAATTTTAAGCATTTCTTCTACTGTTGTAACCTTCTGTTCAACAAGCTCATAAGCAGACATTTTAAGTGTCTTCATGCCCTGCTCATTAATAGCGTACTCAGTAATGTCATCCATTGGAACCTTATCCGCAATCATACGCTTAATCTTCTTGTCTATTACAACAATTTCATGGATTGAAATACGTCCCTTGTAGCCTGTGTTGTTACACATATGACAACCCTTACCGCGTACAACTGTTGCAGGATGAGCACCCATTGCCTCACATTCAATTGGGTCTGGTGCATATTCCTCACGACAGTTTGGACAAACCTTACGCATAAGACGTTGAGCTACAATACCTACTACAGAGTTTGCAACAAGGTAAGGCTCAATTCCCATATCCTCAAGACGTACAATAGATGAAAGTGCGTCGTTTGTATGGAGTGTTGAACAAACCAAGTGACCTGTAATAGCGGCACGTACTGAAATGTCGGCAGTTTCGGCGTCACGGGTCTCACCTACCATGATTACGTCAGGGTCCTGACGGAGAAGAGCACGGAGGCCAGCGCCGAATGTCATACCAGCAAGTACGTTAACCTGTGTCTGGTTGATTCTTGGAAGTGTACGCTCAACAGGGTCTTCAACTGTTGAAATGTTGATTGGCTTTTGAGCAAGACTGTCAAGAATCATGTAAAGAGTTGTTGTCTTACCAGAACCTGTAGGTCCTGTAATATAGATAATTCCGTTAGGGTTACGGAGAATTCTATTCATCTTGTCATAGTTCTCTTGGTTCATACCAAAAGACTGTACGTTATCAAGCTTGTTATTTGTAGCAAGATAACGAAGTACGGCTTTTTCTCCGTATACTGTAGGAAGAGTAGATACACGGACGTTAATGTCATAGCCGTCAATCATCTGTCTAAAGTGACCGTCCTGAGGGACACGACGTTCAGCAATATCAAGACCAGACATGATTTTAATACGAGCAACGAGCTGCTTGTTAATTGTATTTGCAAGTGTTAAATAGTCAACAAGCATACCATCTGAACGAAGACGTACAACTGTATTCTTTTCAAATGGCTCAATATGAATATCTGATGCATGTGTTGTATAACCATGAACCAAAAGAGAGTTTAAGAACTTTACGATTGGTACATCGTCACCAGCATCTGCTTCTTCAAGTTCCTGAACACTTGGTCCAGCTGGAAGATCCACGTTAACCTGAGATGCAGCTGTCTTTGCAGTAACCTCAGAATAATACTGGTTAATTGCTCTTGTAATACTTGATGTTTCAGCAAGATAAACCTCAAGAGTCATACCTGTTGTCTGACGTACGTCTTCAACAGCATAGAAGTTAAGAGGGTCACTCATTGCAACGGTAAGCTTTCCCTCATCCTCTGCAATGGCAATCATATTATATTTAACAGCAAGTTGCTTTGGAATTCTTGCAACTGCCGATGTATCTATTTTAAAGTTGTCAAGCTTAATGATTTGAAGTCCCATTCTCTTTCCAAGAGCATCAAGAACTTCCTTCTCAGTAATATAACCAAGTTCAACAAGAATTTGACCCATCTTTTTAGATCTATCTTGTTTTTGAATGGCTAATGCCTGCTTGATCTGCTCATCAGTAACATAACCATACTCTTTGAGCATTTCACCGATTGGCATATTTCTCATAAGATTTCCCCCGAAATAAACAAAATATTACATATAAAATTATATTACTTTTATATAAGGTATGTCAATAAAATTAAGGGTTAAAAATTCTTTACAAATGAGCCAAACAAAAGAAAAACGAGGAGTCCAAAAGAACTCCTCGTTTAATAAATTTTTAACTAGCTTCTGTTGTAATTTCTGAAACAACATTGTTGCTTGGAACTGCTACCCAAAGTACATCGCCCGTGGTGTTAACTGCACCAAACAATGCTGAACTCTTAAGCTTACGTGTTTCAATATCACTGATCATTGCACTAGAGCTTCCCCATCCATCAAGGTTGAGTGCTGTTGGTGTGTCAGCGCCTGAGTACCAAGATGTTCCAGAGAAGTATGATGAAATTCTAGAAGAACCAGTTGGCAAGTAGTACCAAGTACCTCTATTCTGGTTGTAAACAACCCATGCCATTGTGTAAGATTTACCAGTTAATGAAAGTGAGTTTACTGAGAAGTTACCTGCGTTACCAAGTGACTTGTTAGCATTCACACCATTTACTGCATCTATCTTTCTTCCGCCATCAATCCAGCCAGCAATTGCTCCAGTAATTCTATTGATGATACCCTTATCCTGTTGACCGAACCAGCTGTTCCAGTCTGTTGAATAAAGAATATAGTCATCATAATGATGTCTTGTAAACTTGTATGTGCTTACTATTTCAGAACCAGTACTTCTGTTAGTTGAGTTACCCTCAGTAATGTACATAATCTGCTGATATCTAATGTAAGAATTTGAAGCAGCTTCAATTGAATAGTTAACTGAATTAAGTTCAATTGTCTTACCCTTTGGGACTGCAACATTTCCTGAATTAAACTCAGCATACTGAGCAGGAGCTTCTAAGTAGAAGAAGTGGTACGAAGGGTTATTATTATAAACTTCATAGTAATAATACCAGCCTTCTTTAAGGTCGGAATTAGCAGTCAAAACAAAGTTTGTATAACCATTACCATTTGTCTTCTTTGTACTTACATAACCTGTAGTAAGTTCAATTGCACCGAGCTTGGTTGCTACATCTCTATAAATTGAGTTAGCATTTGAAGATACTGCAGTACTCTGTGTAATTGCTGCAAGGAAATCCTCGCCTTCCTTTGTATTATCAATAGTATATTTATATACACCCATTCCGCCTGATGTCTTTCTAATTGAATAAGCACGTCTACCAGTACCATTTGCTGCTGTATAACTATCCTGAACGGTAGATGATGGGAATGTCTTACCAGCTTTATTTGGAGTTACCCAAGTTGTATCTGTAGTATTTCTCTGACCAACCTCATAGTAGTTGATTGATTTCTCTGTTGTTGTAACAAGAGTCTTGTAGTTTTCACCAGAGTTTTCCCACATTCTTGCAAGGATAACCATATTTTCTGAATAGCCGTTATTGTTGAACATTGTACCAGCAAAAACAGACTTTGGATTATCAAAATGAGGATATTCAGACTTAACAATCTGACCGTCCTTATTCTTATCATAGTAAGTGAGCATGAATCCTGTGAAGAGCTGCTCTTTTGTTGCAACTACGCCATAGTATGGGTTTCTTACTGTACCAGATCCATTACCCTTAGCAACAGTTTCAGGAACGTCAGTACTATAGTTATTAGTTGTCATTGGTGAGAACTTAAGAAGGTTATAGATTTGTTCTTGATAGTATTTTCTAAGATTGTAATATGTAGTAGCATTCTCTCCGTCTGCTCTAGCATCGTTAGTGCTACCTGGTGTAAAGTTTGAATAGTCACCAAAGATTGCATTAGTAGCTTCAGCCTGAGCATCTCTTAAGATTGGAAGCTCTACTACCTTGCCTCTAGTAGCTTCAGCATTCATCTCGTTAAGCTTTGTCTGTGCAAAGCCAAGCTTACCAAAGTACTCAGAAAGAATTTCATTGTACTTATTAATGTATTCCTGAAGCTTGTATTCAATTGACCAAGCAGACTCACCGCCTGAAATGAGAAGCTCATCAACTGTGAAATACAAATACTGATTAGAATTTACAGCCTTTTTATTTGAATCATATGCTACACCAGAGTCATTGATTTCATTTGCTGAAACACCAGTCTTTAAAAGACCAAGGTTTACGCACTTAATAAGGCCATCTCTAACGTATACCTTTTCACCATCTCTATAAACAGTAACAGTAATTCTAATATGTCTATTGTCGTTACCAGCTTTTTCAATCTTGTACTGAACTGTACGACCATTGTAGAAGCTTGTGTCATAGAGATTAATGAATTCTGAGTCACCATCTGGTCTAAAGTAAAGGAGTCCACTATCTTCTCCATCACTATTAGTTGCAGAATTGTTGACCATGAATGCCTTTGTTCCAGCAGAGTCCGAAATTGGACTATCTGAAATTGTCATATGTGTTGAGTATTTTGTGGAAGCCTCAAGAGTTTGGAAAATGGAGTTACCAACCATTTTGTCAAGAGCTGCCAATGATGTTGATGTGAAAATACTCATACTTGAAGTAATCATACCCATTGTAGATGTCATGAGAATACTCAGTATTACAAGGGAAATAATCATTTCAATGAGGGTCATACCGCGCTTATCATTTTTTAAATTGTAAATTGACATAACCGCTCTTCCTTTCATTAATACTTTATATTTTCATTAAGTAGTCTCTTCTGGATCAATTACATCAAAGTTTCCAGCAAGAAATTCTTTATATGTAAGACCTGTGTCTTCATCTACGCACATTATATACTCGCCATCAACATTGAGCTTTGCATTAGATGGACCGTATGTAATTTGAATTGCACCTGAAGTGTGTGTATATTCACTATCTTCAATTTTTGTGTTGTCTGTTTCTACTTCCTGAAGTTCAATAGTTGCAGCAGCTTCTGCACTAGTGAGCTTGTATGTAGTTGCACTGTTTACAATATTTGCTGTGGTTACAAAGCCACGAACAAGCATTACTGAAGCAATGGCAAGAAGTGCAACACCAATTATTGTTTCAACAAGGGACATACCCCTATTATCCTTTAATAATTTCATTCTGCACCCCTCCTTACTTCTCTGTATAATTTGCAACTGCCCAGAACTCAGCAACCTTCTGCTTTGCTATCTGAGATCCGTTAGAAGTTGAATATACTGTGTTAACATTACCATTAATTACAAGATTATCTACCTGGATTTCACCAAGAACTGTAACCTTGTCATTAAGGATTACTGTAGAACCATCTGAACCGTAAATTGAATATGCAAATATTAAGTTTTCTTCAGTTCTTTGTGCAGGATTTGTACCAATTGGTTCACCAAGTTCTAAAGTACAACCTTTACCAAGGTAAACAATTACATAAGCTAAATTCTTTGTAATCTTTAAGTACTTAGAAATGAAACCATCTACATTTTTATTAATTGTATCTGTAATCTGACCAACAATACTCATGTTAGCAGGATTCTTACCATACTGTACACGAACGCACATATCAGAACCAGACAATGCAGTTTCCTCACCTACAAGAAGATATACAACTGGAACAACGTTATCAGACCAAGTGTTCTGATTTGTTGAGTCGTAGTCAATGTAAGAAAGGTCAAGAGTCTTAAGACCCATATTATCTACTGGTCCCTTAAGCGAACGAGCAATGGCCGCTGTAAGACCAAATACGTCCCACCAAGGAGTATCATCAATAATTGCTTGAAGTCTATCTGACATAAGAGATGATACAGATAAAACTCTAATATATCTGATTGCAAGAGCATCGTTACTTGAGTCTGCAACACTTAAGTTGTTGTTTTTTAAGTCATAGTAAACGTTTTGAAGACCAAGTGATTTAAAGAGCTGCTCTTCACTAATGTTTGCGTTACCAAAAGCGGTACCAAGAAGCTGAAGAAGTCCTGGGAAACCGAAGCTTGTCTCTCTAAACACAGCACTGTTATTACAATACTTGTAATTAGTTGTAGTGAGCGATTTAAGTGTGTTAAAGAAGCTTGAAGTATATTCAGGTGTACCCTTTTCAAATACTTTAAGAGTCTTGTTTGAAAGAATATATTCTTCAGAAGACCAAACTCTTCTGTCAGATTTACCTGTCTTAGAGAACTTAACTGTCTTATTAAATTGTCTGTTAGCAACTGTTGTGCCTGGATAAATTATTGCATCGCCTTTTGTTACGAGGTTACCTTTTACGTTAATAAAATATCCATTAACTTTTGACTGATAGGTTTTTTCTTTATTGTTCCAATAAAGGTCAGTATTTTTACCAAGATTTAAGTTACCACCATTGAGTGAAATATTCTTGATTGCAATACCAGCAAAATAGAGAGGCTGCTTCATTACTGTACTTGAAATTGTGTAGTCCTGATCAGCGTAAGTTGCTGTTACAGAAACGTCAAGACGCATATCTTCATTGGCATCTCTTGTAACTGTTGCCTCTTTAATAGTACCCATTTTACTGTCAAAAGAAATATCTGAAATCTCCACTACAGCTCCCTTTGCTGGAAGAAGAGGTGAAGAAACATCTTCGTTTTGATTAGAAAGCTCGTTAACAATAACTTCCATACCTGAACGAGCTGTAAAATAAGCCTGTTGGCGCTTTACTGTATACATTGTGTAGTTGAAATAAGCATATGATGCTGTCATTACTGCGCCTAACAAAATTGTAATGATTACTGAAAGAAGTACAGTCCAAAGAATGGCTGAACCCTTGTTATCTTTCAATAGTTTCATTATAAATTCCTCCTTTTTATGCAGTGGGCAGTGGTTTAATACACTGCCCATTGCCCAAAAGCAGTATATTCTTAAATTAGAATGTTTCGCTAAGAACTAAATAGAATGTTACTGTTACAGCTACGCTTCCCTCATCTGAGTTTGTGAAGCTTACCTGCTGAAGTGAAATACCTTCGTTTGTATTAAGAGAATCAAGGAAACTTACAACCTGTGCGTGTGTACCATAAACATTTGCAGTAACGTTTGCTGCACGAATAAGTGGGTTTGTTGCTGCAGGATCTGTTGGAGCTGGAGCTGTAGCTTCATCTGCAGAAACGTTTTCTGGGTTTGCTAATGCTGGATTATAAGTTGCCATTGTAATCTTATCTACTGAACCAATTGTAAGAGTTGTAATCTGAAGACCTGCTGGAGTTACAAGTTCATTTACAATTGCGTCATGGATTTGATCATTTGAAAGATCGCCATAAACTCTTGCAGCAGTTTGGTTATATTCAGCAATCTTATTCTGAAGTTCGCCTTCATAAGTAGGAATATTAGCAATTTCTGTCTGCATAGTTTGTTTTTGTGTTTTGAGTTGTGCTTTCTTGCCGTTAGCCTCAGTAAAGTTAGTAATAGCTGGTTTAATACCAAACATAAGGACGGCAATTGCAATTAATGCAGTAGCTGCAATGATAACAAGTTTTTTATCTTTTGCGGTCATTTTCTTTCATCCTTTCCTATTACTTTCCTGCTACACATACAGCGCTAATGCTGAATGAGTAACCGCTTTCCTGAGCACCAGTGAATCCAGTGTAGTCAATGCTTACAAAACGGCCAGTAGCCATGAGAGATCTTACGAAGTCACTGACATCCTGAGGAGTTGGAGCGTTGCAGTTTAATGTAAGGTTACCAGTAACACTAGTAAATCCATAACCATTAATTGAAACGCTGTTGTCATTAGCAGCCTTGCTAATTGCCTGGAAGAATGCCTGGTCAACATCTGGGTATGTTGCAATTGCAGCAATAAGACTTTCCATGTTAACCTTTTGGATTTCTGTCTGATCAATCTTAGTCTTAAGCTCTGTAGCCTGTGCATATGAAGCTACATTGTTTGGATCGTTGATATACTTTTCAAGACTCTTAACTCTTGCAGAAGTAAAGATTGAAAGAGCCTGAGTAATAATTAAAAGAACAAGTAAAACACCAAGAATTATAATAATTGGTTTCTTAAGAGCATCAAAGTCAACGTCGTTCTGCTTTCCTTCAACTATTGTTTCATAACGTTCAAGGAAGTTCATCTTGTTATGTTCAAGATACTGCTTCTTTGAAGCCTTTTGCTTCTTTTCCTTCTTCTCCTCTGCTGGTGCATTTTCTACAGCGCCATCAGCAGGAGCTTCTTTTTTCTTAAATAAATCTGCCATATCTTTACACCTCACTCACTTATATCATGTTGCCAAGTGGATAAGTAAAGTCAGACATTAATACTGCTGCCTTATCCTTATCCTTTGTGCAAGTAATGTTGTCACAAGCAGGAAGTGTACCTACTGGACATCCAAGCATTGCCTGGAGTTTTGGACAAAGATCTGATTCACCCTCAACCATTCCGCAGATATAAACTGCTTCAACTGGCTTCTGAGAATTCTCAGAACGAGCGAACTGAATGAGTGATGATAAAGCTCTAACGATTTCCATACGAGAAGCTTCTGTAGCTCTTTCCTCAAGAAGACGGCTTCTTGAAGCGAAGCTATATTTACCATCAATATAAAGAACAGATGTAAGGCTTGTGTTATCAAGAACAACAATAATCTGATTCTTTGTGTTAATTACTGGGTTTGCAGCAACAAGACTAATTTCAGCTGCAATTGAAGTGTTAATGCCCTTAAGAGCAATGTCGAGAGACTTAAACACTCTAATGTAAGAAGCAACAAGTTCCTTACTTACTGCGTTACCAAATACAAGTGGGTCTCCATTGTGGCCGTCTTCAAGAACAATATAGTCAAAGAGGAAGTTTGAATAACCTTCAACATCTTTAAACTCATCCTGAACAAGGCTCTGGATGTTTGCCTTTGGAAGAACTGGAACCTTAATCTTCTTGTTAAGAATTGTACCACTGTCAATTACAAGAGATACGCCTTTCTTTGGAAGATTGTACTTTTCCCAAAGCTTAGAAATAGCGTCCTTAACGCCAATTTCATTTGTAATAACGCCATTTACAATTGACTTCTCAGGCAAATCAACATACATGCAAGATTTTACATCAAGATGATTCTTTGACATTTCGCCTGTAAGCACTTGTATTTTTTCGTTTGAAATATATACAGATGTAATCATCAAATTTTACCTCCACAAAATTAAGCTGCACCAATTGTGTCATACATGCCGTAGATTGGCTGGATAACTGAAATAATAACAACACCAACGGTAATTGCCATTACAACAAGCATTACAGGCTCAATCAAAGCTGTCAAACGACCTGATGCCTGATCAGATTCATAGTCAAATGCATCTGCTGTTGAGTCAAGCATTTCATCAAGTTTACCTGTTTCCTCACCAATGAGGATTGTTGCTGAAAGCTTACTATCAAAACCGTCAACCTTTGCTATAACTTCTGATACTGTTGCACCGCCCTTAACTTCTTTAACAAGATCGTCAATTTGACCTGCGATGTATTCATTTCCGATTGTACCCTTTGCAATTACAAGACAATCTACAAGTGGAATACCTGATGCATAAAGTGAAGATATTGTTCTTGAGAAACGAGCTGTGTAAATAATCTTTAAAAGAGGTCCAATTTTAGGCATCTTAAGTTTGAACTCATCAAGCTTAAGGTTAAACTCAGGACTCTTCTTAAGTACTCTAATTCCGAATACAATTGCTACAATAATTGGAACATAAATATACCATTTCTTTGTCAAGAAATTACTTATTGCAACCATTGCTGCTGTAAGTGCTGGAAGATCTGCACCATATGAATTGAAGAGATCAAAGAATTGTGGAAGAACGAATACGAAAAGAATGATAATTACTGCAACAGTAATTACACCCAAAATCATAGGATATGTAAGAGCACTCTTAATCTTACTGTTAAGTCTTTCTTCCTTTTCATAATGCTCAGCCATCTTCATGAGAGTCTTATCCATGTTACCTGAGGCTTCACCAGACTTAATCATGTTAATAAGCATTGGTGGGAAAGTTCCGTTCTGTTCCTCCATTGCTTCTGATAATGAAAGTCCCTGTTTCAAGTCTCCGTAAAGAGCTGAATAAATGTCTTTAATTTTCTTATCAAGTCCGTCTCTGTTCATAATAATGTTAACTGCTCTAACAATTACTACACCAGAGCCAACCATTGTTCCTACCTGACGGCAGAAATCTGCAAGTTCCATGGACTTGAGTTTTTTGGATTTTGTGAAAGAACCACTTGACTTTTCTTTGTAGTTTGAAACATAAAGATTTTGCTCTTTAAGTTTTTCTGAAAGTCTTTGTGGATTTTCAGCTTCCATTGTGCCGGATTTTTTAGTTCCATCTATGGTAACCGCATTGTATTGATATACTGGCACATAACCACTCCTTTGCCAATTAATTGTTTCTTAATACGTTGGCACGCATTTCACAGTGCCTAATTTCAGCTTGGGCATTCTGAAATAAATACCATTCAGTACATGAACATCCCCAAGTATAATGAAATAATTCTCTCTGCGAAGAAATAGGAAACTATAATACCTATAGAAAGATATGGGCCAAAGGCAATTTCCGTCTTTCTTCCACCGTTCTTTTTTGCAAGTACATAAATGCAATAAAACAAAGCAGCAAATATTCCAACTATAAACGCACATAAAACTCCCTGCCAGCCGAGTAGAGCACCAGCTACTGCCATAAGTTTAATGTCTCCTCCGCCGAAGCCACCAACGGTAACTCCCAAAATAAGCATTGGTACACTTATTGCAAAAAAGCCAATTAATCTTGATTGCCATGTAATTTCAGGCTCCAAGAAAATGCTAACTACTACAGCTACAAGAAGAGCAATATGAAATCCGTTTGGAATTATCTTTGTTTCAAAGTCTATTACGCTGAGTGTAATAAGTATTGAAACAACATAAAATGCAAGAAGAGCATTCAATGTGTATCCACAAATAATGAAACAAAATACAGCAGATAAACCACCAACTAGTTCCATTAATGGATACCTTATTGAAATGTGCTCTTTGCAGTAGCGACATTTTCCTCTGAGGAAAATGTAACTGAAAAAAGGAACGAGATCCAAAGGACTTAAAGTATGTCCACATTTTGGACAATGAGAACGTCCTTTTGTAAAGCTCTCCTTTACTGGAAGTCTCAATGTAATAACATTGTAAAAGCTTCCAATACAAGCCCCCATCATGAAGACTAAAGCATATAGGATGATGTAAGCTAAAATCTGTGGCATTGTTCGTTCTTCCTCTAAAACGAGCCCCGCGCTGTTGGCACAATAGCACGAGGCTCAAAATGTTTAGTAATGTTTAATTATGAAACTGCTGTAACGTCTCCCCATGATGTACCATCATAAGTAACTGTGTACTTAGCGTTAGCAACTGTCATAGATGTGAGCTTGTTACCTGTGCAAGCAAATGTTACGTTGTATGTAGCGCCTGAAGCTGCAACTGTTTCACCAACGAGGTCTGAAACTGCTGTCCAGTCAGCTGCAACGAAGTTTGCCTGTGAAGCAACTGCTTCGTTCTTTGCATACTTGTTTGTAATCTGTGTTGTAACAGATGTCTTGATTGAGTCAGCGCCTGAGAGGAATGTTCTCTGGTTAGCTGAGTCGATCCATGAAAGCATTGAAGGAACGAGCATTGTTGCAAGAATTGCAATAATTACGATTACGATAACGATTTCAATAAGTGTGAAACCTTTTTCGTTTTCCTTAAGCTTGTTTAAGAGATTCTTTAAAATTTTCATGTGAATTACTTCCTTTCAAAATAAAGAAAAATATTAATAACGATTTTAAACAATGCCTTATATAACAACCTGCGCTGTGCCCCACAGGTCTAAGTGCTGTTTAGCTTTTGCACAGTAATTATTAGAACATTACCGTGTCATCCTCCTCGTTACTTTTTATAATTTATGGAATTTCAAACATTGGTATTTGAAATTACCATTTATTACATCATTATACTATCATATATATAGACAAAAGTAAAGCAAAATTCCCAATTTTTTCTATTTTTTTTAAAAAATTTTGCCAATTCTTACAAATTTTCAACGATTTTTGCCTTATTCGACCATCCACTGGTTAGAACTTGCCGAATAAGTTGCCGTTTTGCCGTTATTCGTGTAAGAAAACGTCACTATTTTATTATCGGTAACAGTGAATGAAATATTGTCTCTTCCAACAGATCCGCTATCTGTTGAATTAATAATTGCATTCCAGAAGTCAGTATTGAATGCCGCATTATCATCTGAGCCTGTTACTTTAACGTCATCCTTGTACATTTCAACCAGTTGAGCATTAACCGCCTGTCTTATTGTGTCCCCTGCTGAAATGAGTTTCTTTTCATTTGCAGAATCTATCCACTTCAGCATGCTAGGCACAAGAATAGTTGCAAGAATTGCAATTATTACTATAACTATAACTATTTCAATTAATGTGAACCCTTTGTTTCTACTATCTTTTATTTTTTTTAGCATTTACAACCATCCTTCCACAATATTTTACATATGCTTAACCTCATTATACATTATATAGTTGTTGTGTCAATAAATGTGAATAATTAGACAAGCGTTCATATACATATGATATATAGGGTGATTATATGTTAATAAACTTGCTTAACCTTTTATCTAGCCTTTGGTATTTTGCTCTCCACATTGGTAGTGAAACAACATTTCTAAGACCATTGAGCAAGGAGGAAGAAGAAAGATGTCTTAAGACCATCCAGTCCCCCGACAGTACTGAAGAAGAAATCCGCGCCGCACGTGAAAAACTGATATGTCACAACATGCGTCTTGTTGCACATGTTATTAAAAAGTACTACGCGAACTATGACTACCAGGACGACCTTATAAGCATTGGAACAATAGGTCTAATAAAAGGGATTAATTCATTTGACAGTACCAAAGGCGTAAAGCTTGCTACATATGCTGCGCGATGTATTGAAAATGAAATTCTAATGCACTTTAGAACCGCCAAATCTAAGCAACAATACATACTTCTTGGTGAAGCAATTGACTGTGACTCCGAAGGCAATCCGCTGACTATTATGGATGTAATATCAGACAACATAAATATTGAGGAGGATATTGAACAAAAGATAAAAGCAGAAAAAGCCATTGATCTCATTTCTAAAATTCAAAACGAAAGAGAAAAGCTAATAATAATAAACAGGTTTGGACTTTTTGGAAATACTCCACTAACTCAAAGAGAGGTTGCAAAGAAGCTTGACATTTCAAGGTCCTATGTTTCTAGAATTGAGAAACGAGTACTTGAAAAATTAAGAGCTCAGCTCAGTGAATTTGAACACAAATAAAAAGAACCTCCACGTTTGTGGAGGTTCAACTTTTTAATTACTTTCTGCCCTTTACATATGGTTCTGGATGGTCGTATTCACCATACTCACAGCCAATATGTTCAGCATGTACGTCGTCTACAAGTACATACTTGAAGCCTTTCTTCTTATAAAGCTTTAGGTCACCATATCCGTTACCACCATTCCAAAGACGTTGGTGTCTAAGCTTTCCATCAGGAGACTCATACTTAATGTTAAGCATGTCTGCCTTCTTGCAGCGTATATCTGTAATTAAACGTCCACTCTTAGTTTTCTGATCTACGTGCCATACAATTTCGTCGTCTGTCTCATAGCCTTCAAACTTGGTTCTTGAAAGAGTCCAAAGCTTTGAGAAGTTAAATTCGTATGCCTGGCCCTCGTAGAAAAAGCCACCAAGAAGTTTTCTGTTAAGAGGTATACCGAATACCTTTGGCTTACCGCCACCAATTTCAAACACACTGTTTTCAAGCTTTTTGCCTGTAATGTTACTTGTAAGGTCATTTGATGAAAGCCAAACCCAAGGTGTTGTGAAGTTTGAGCCCCAGTTTTTATCTGCATAACCATAAGATTTATCTGGGATTACATCGTAAATTTCACCATCAAGAATGATTGTACCTTCATACTTTGTCTTAATGCCCTCTGCATGCCAATACATTTCAAATGCGTTAAGTCTTCTCATAAGCCAGCTTGTACCGTAGCCTACGTTGAATGCAATTTGCTTGTCAACCTTAATGTCCCATGACATTGTGCCAGCATCTGACATATATTCAGGATGCTCTGCCACTTCTTTTTCAGTAAGTGCAATGCTACCACGAAGCACTTCTTCTGATGCATAACAGTCTGCTGCAGTTACTGAGTAAGGTGCATTGTAGTGAACCTTAATGTCCTTCCAAGCGAAGAATCTGTGGAGCTGCTTTTTCTTGTCAGCGCCCCATGTACCAGCATTAACCATAAGATATGATGGCTTTTTGCCCTTAGCCTGGTTTTCTGGAAGCTGTCCGAATACAGGTTCCTTCTCAGCAAGAGCTGGATTACAAAGGAAATACTCAATGTAGAAAGGCTTCTCTGCACCAGTATTTCTGTTTACTGCTGTAAGTGAATGCCACCACCAGTCGTAGCCTTGCTTTTTAAAGCTACCACGAAGCATGCATTCGTCACAGTTCTTGTCTTTGATTGAGAAATTACGCTTAATACTCATTATAAATATCCTCCTTTAAATAATTATCAACCAACATCTATTCTATAATATAACTTAAGTTTGTTTCAATGTTTAGGACAACCAAACATTAGTATATTTTTATGTTAACTTTAACGAACATTTTCCTGATATATTCAGTTATTGTTAAAAAAAAAACAAAAAGGACACCACCGAAGTGATGTCCTTTAAATTTAATTTAGATTAAATTATTTAATCATTGAAGCAATTTCAGCAGCGAAGTTTTCTTCCTTCTTCTCAATGCCTTCACCCTTAGCATAACGTGTGAAGCCTGAAACCTTAATGTTTCCGCCAAGCTTCTTAGCAACGTCAGCTACATAGCCTGCAACGTTACCGTCGAAGAGGTCAGAACGAACAAATGGCTGCTCCATAAGGCAAACTTCCTTGAGCTGCTTTGAAAGTCTTCCCTGTACAAGGCCAGTGAAGATCTTGTTTTCAACGATTTCAGCTTTGTGTGAAACTGCAATACCAGCAAGTGTTTCAAGAGCTTCCTTAGAAATGAAGTTTGTGAAGTTCTTCTTCTGCTTGTTGTCAAGACCCTGGTAGATGTTGATGTCATCTTCAGTCCACTTCTTGTCGTTAATAGCTTCATCAATGATGCTGTTAAGGATTGGAATAGGAAGTGATGCAGGTGTGTTGAGAGCAGAGTCAACTGTAATCTTCTCCATCTTAGCAGCTTCGTCAGCTGAGATGTCTTCCTTAGCTAAGTACTCTGGGCTCATAGCAGCAATCTGCATTGCTACGTTTCTACCCATTTCTTTGAACTCTTCGCCTACAGTAAGGTCTGTATCAAAGCTTACCATAACACCTACAGAACCACCAGCGTGGATGTATGTGCATGTTGTACCTTCAACTCTTTCAAAACGGCGAATCTTCATGTTTTCACCAATTGAAAGGATGAGGTCCTGAAGGTTTTCCTGAACTGTTCTGTCTGTTCCAACAAGGTTAACACCAAGAAGATCTTCAACATCTTCTGGATTCTTCTCAACGATTGTCTTTGCAATGTCAAGAACGAATGACTGGAACTTTTCATTCTTACCAACGAAGTCTGTTTCAGAGTTAACTTCAACAAGAACGCCTACGTTCTTTGCTTCGTCTGTATATGCAAGAACAACACCATCAGCTGCTGTTCTACCAGCTTTCTTTGTAGCTGCAGCAAGACCCTTCTCACGAAGGTAGTCAATTGCTTTATCCATATCTCCGTCAGCTTCTGTAAGTGCCTTTTTGCACTCCATCATACCAACGCCTGTCTTCTCACGAAGTGTCTTTACGTCCTGAGCAGTAAATGCCATTAGAGATTCCTCCAATTCAATATAGTAAAATGTTTATTTTAAATTATTCAGCAGCTTCTTCTGCTTCTTCAGCAGGAGCTTCTGTGTTCTGCTCGCCCTGTCTGCCTTCAATAATTGCATCTGCCATTGCACCTGCAATAAGTCT
>DCGS01000068.1:9281-12325 GCA_002314645.1 Ruminococcaceae bacterium UBA1772 | reverse complement strand
ATTTTTTTACACCAATATTTGTAACATGTTGACTAAACAAGGGGTCAGAATTTAGTTGTTTTATGGAAAAAATATCAAAAAAACGTTGCATTTTAAAATGGTGTTGTGTAAAATGTATAGTACGATATAAAAAAAGTGCACAAAAACACAAGGTGTTTAGAATAGGGGGCTAATAAATGTCCAACAGACTTTTCCAAGGCGTCATCCATCAAATGAGAGACGCTATTGACAGAACAGTTGGTGTACTCGACGAATCAGGCGCAATTATTTCTTGTAGCGCCCTTGAAAAAATCGGCGAGCAAATTACAGTAGATACAACAGATATCTTCTCAACAAATGATCCTATTTGTCTTAACGGTGTTACATACCTTTCATTTGGATCACATCTCCGCCATGAATATGCTGTATTCGTAGAGGGTGAAGATGAACTTGCTGAAAAGTACACAAGAATTCTCTCTGTATCTCTTAGCAGCATTAAGCAGTTCTATGATGAAAAATATGACAGAAGCAACTTCGTTAAGAATGTTATCCTTGACAACATTCTTCCTGGTGACATTTTCGTTAAGGCAAGAGAGCTTCGCTTCAACAACGACGCTACTCGTGTAGTTCTTCTCATTAGAATTACAAGCCGTGAAGATGCATCTGTTTATGATGTAATTTCTAACCTCTTCCCAGACAAGAACAAGGACTTCGTTATCAACATTAATGAAACAGATATTGCTCTTGTTAAGGAAGTTAGAAACAATATTGAACCAAAAGACCTTGAAAAGCTTGCTCATTCAATTTCAGATGCTCTTAGCACTGAGTTCTACAGCAACGCTCTTGTAGGTATTGGTACAACTGTAGTTGGAATTCGTGACCTTTCTCGTTCACTCAAGGAAGCTCAGGTAGCTCTTGAAGTAGGAAAGGTATTTGACACAGAAAAGAACATTGTAAGCTATGACAATCTTGGTATTGCAAGACTTATCTATCAGCTTCCAACAACACTCTGTGAAATGTTCCTTCAGGAAGTTTTCAAGAGAGGTTCAATTGAGAATCTTGACCAGGAAACACTCTTCACAATCCAGCGTTTCTTTGAAAACAACCTCAACGTTTCTGAAACATCACGTAAACTCTTTGTACACAGAAACACTTTGGTTTACAGACTTGAGAAGATTAAGAAGTTCACAGGACTTGATCTCCGCGAGTTTGATGACGCTATTGTATTCAAAGTAGCTCTTATGGTTAAGAAGTATCTTGACTCAAGCCCTACAAAATTCTAAAAAAACACTAAATATTGTGTCTTATTTTGTGTAAACACACGAAATTTAGTTTTTTGGTTACAAAACCGTAACAAAAACTATATATATGTGGTATACTATAGGCTGTACTAGTGCAATTGCGCTCGTACAGCCTATTTTTTAGGTTTTTTTAAGTTTCGTCTATTATAATGTTTTAAAATTATTTAAAAGTTAAAGAATATTTAGTTTTTTTTAGGAGTAATAGCTGTGATTGAATTCAAAAACGTATATAAAAAATACGACAGCGGAACAGAAGCACTAAAGAATGTAAATCTTCGCATTGAACGTGGAGAATTCGTTTTCATAGTTGGTGCATCTGGTTCTGGTAAAAGTACATTCCTTAAGACAATAATGAGGGAAGAGGTTCCAACATCAGGAACTATCATGATAAACAACTATGACCTTACCAAGATGACAACTAAGGAAATTCCTTATTACAGAAGAACTCTTGGTATTGTGTTCCAGGACTTCCGCCTTATACCTAACATGAGCGTATATGACAATGTAGCATTCGCCATGAGAGTTACAGGTGAAAGTGAAAGAGAAATAAAGAAGAGAGTTCCATATGTTTTAAGCCTTGTTGGTCTTAAGCATAAGAAGGACTCAATGCCAAATGAAATATCTGGTGGTGAGCAGCAGCGTGTTGCTCTTGCTCGTGCTCTTGTTAATAACGCAAACACAATTATTGCGGACGAGCCTACAGGTAACATTGACCCTGAAATGTCATATGAAATTGTTGACCTTCTTAACCACATTAATGCTAATGGTACAACAGTAATTATGGTTACTCATGAGCATGACCTTGTAAAGAAGTTTAACCACAGAATTGTGGTTATTGACCACGGTCAAATTGTTTCTGATACAGCTGCAGGAAGTCAGCTCGACTATCAGGTTGAAACAGGCTATAAGCCAGTAGATGCATCGCCAGTTCCAGCCCCAACAGATTTCTCAAATGATACAGACAGTGCAGTTGTTGAGGCACCAGAAGCTGTAAGTGAAAGCAGCACAATTTCTCAGGTATACACAATTCCTGTTACAGTAAAGAGAACTCAAAATGAGGCTCCTGTAGTAGAGCCTGTTGGAAACCCACTTTCTGAAGCAACACCTCCAACAGAGGAACAGAAGGCAAAGAGTTATACAACAATCAACGGAATTGACTATTCAAAATATTTTGAGGATATTGATGACATCCTTGGCAAAGGAGGTCCTACAGAATGAGTGAACAGGTAAAGCATAAGGGCTCATTTAACTTGGGCTACCTTACAAAAGAGGGCGTAAGAAATATTTGGTCAAACAGACTTATGTCTCTTGCATCTATTGCAGTACTCACATCTTGTCTTGTACTTATTGGATGTGCAGTAATGCTCTTCTTAAACATCAACAGCATGCTTGAAAATGTTGAAGACCAGAATATCATCATGGTTTATATGCAGGATGGTATTACAGAAGAGCAAATGAATAAAGCAAGTCAGGACATTCGAATGATTCCAAGTGTTCAGTCATGTGACTTCATTTCAAAGGAAGACTCATATAAGGAGCAGCTCCAAAGCCTTGGAAGCGACGCAGCTCTTCTTGAAGGACTTACAGAAAATCCTCTTCCAGATGCATATAAGGTTACACTTTCAGATCTTTCTGAATATGATACAGTTCTTACAATGCTCTCATCTGTTGAGAACACAATAAGCGTTAGAGGTAACAGCGACCTTGCAACTCAGGTAAGACAAATCCGTACAGGCGTTACTTATGTAAGCCTTGGAATTATTG
>DCGS01000068.1:779-9202 GCA_002314645.1 Ruminococcaceae bacterium UBA1772 | reverse complement strand
TAACAGACGTCTTGAAATAAGCATTATGAAGGCCGTTGGTGCAACAAACTGGTTTATTAGATGGCCATTCATAATTGAAGGAATTGTACTTGGTATTATTTCCGGTGTTATTTCACTTCTCTTAGTATTTGGACTTTATGAGCTTACTCTTAAGTCTCTTGGTTCAATCTTTACTTTGTTTGGTGGTTCAGCAATTCCATTTATTTCTTGTGCGTTCCCAATGCTCGGAGCATTCATACTTATTGGTATACTCGCAGGTACAGTAGGAAGTATTGTTTCAATGAGCAGATATCTTAAAGAGCAAGGAAGTGTTGTAAGCGATGAAGACTAAGTTTAAATCAGTCGTTGCGCTTTTAATGTGCCTTGTGTTTGTAGCGTCTTTAGCTTTCCCTTTTGCATATGCCAAAAACTATGGTGAATATACAAAGGATGACCCTGAAATTGTTCAGAGAAAAGAGCAAATTGCAGCTCTTGATAAGGAAATTCAGGAAAGTAAAGAAAAGCAAGCATCTCTTCAAAAAGAAATAGATGCAGCATCTGAAAAGGCTAGCGCACTTCAAAAGCAAATAGATTCAGTTCAATCAGAAATAGATGCATATAACAAGAAGATTAATCTTCTTAATTCTCAGATTGGTGCTCTTAATAACCAAATTTCTGCAATAGAAACAAGCGTTAAAGAGACAGAGAATAAAATGGAGGTTCAAAAATCTGCCATTGCTGAAACACAGAAATTGCTTGGACAGCGCCTTCGTGCAATGTATATGACAGGAAATGTTTCAACAGTAGAAATAATCCTTGATGCAGACAGCTTTGAATCGCTCCTTACAAGACTTGAACTTGTTGCTCAAATTGCAGCTCACGACAACAAAATTGTTGAACAGCTTCAGGCTGAAATTAAAGAGCTCAATGAAATGAAAAAGCAACTTGAAGAAAAGAAGGTTCAACTTGAAGAAAACAAGGAAGACATTAAGAAGGCAAGAACTGAGGTCGAAGAAGACAAGTCAGTTGTTGTTTCTAAGAAAGTAGATCTTGATGCTAAAAAGTCAAAGCTTACTTCTTATCTTTCTGGTCTTTCAAAAGACAATAGAGAACTTAAGAGCTATGAAGCATCTTTGAAAGCAAAGCAGGATGCATACGAAGCACAAATTGATGCAATGATCAACGGTATTGCTTCACACGGTTCTGGTTCAGTTGGTAGCATGGTATGGCCAGTTTCTCCAACATCTGGCTGTTGGGTATCTTCAGGATACGGCTACAGAACAATGGGCGGTGAGTCACAGTCAAACCACAAGGGTGTAGACATTTGCCGTTCGGGTGCAAGCAGTGGTGGTACAAACATTGTTGCATCAGCTTCTGGTACAGTTATTTATGTAAGTAATGAATGTGGACATAACTATCCAAAGAGTTATCGTTACCAAGATCCTCACTACAGCACATACGGTAACTGTGTATTTATTGACCATGGTAATGGTGTAGTTACACGTTATGGTCATATGTCTTCTGTTTCAGTTTATAAGGGACAGCACGTTTCAGCTGGACAGAAAATTGGTGTAATGGGATGTACTGGTTACTCAACAGGTTTCCACCTTCACTTTGAAGTTCGTGTAAATGGAAACCCAGCAAACCCAATGAACTACATTAAACTTGGCTAAGGTGGTACGTATGAATAAAAAAATACCTCTTGGTACTGGTCTTGCAATTCTCTTCATAGTAATGGCAGCTACAATTGCCATTACTATGAAAGTTTCAATGAGCGTATACAATAATCTTATTGGTGACCTTACAAATAGAACGTCAATGTATTCAAACCTTTCAGAGGTTGACGAGCTTGTAAGAGAGGAATTCTTTGGAGATATTTCTTCAGATTCTGTAAACGCAGGAATTGCTGAAGGCTATATTAAAGGCCTTAACGATCCAGCTTCATATTATCTTACTTCAACTGAATATGTTAACTACTACAACAAACTTCGTGGTAAGATGTCAGGTACAGGCCTTACTTGTACATTTAACAAGGAGACAGGTCATCTTTATGTAACTGCAGTTGCAATATCATCACCTGCTGAAGCCGCAGGCATTAAAGTGGGCGACGAAATTACAAGTATAGATAATACAGATGTTACAGCAAAGAATTACAAGTCACTTCTTTCTAGCCTTGAAGGAGAAAAGCTTTCAAGCGTAAACGTGACTTATGTAAGAAAAGGTGAAACCAAGACAGAGAATCTTGTAATGGGTTACAGCCTTTCAACTGTAAATGTCAAGATGGTTGGAACAGTTGGTATTGTTTCAATTAACGCATTCTATGAGAATACTATTTCTCAGTTTAAGGATGCAATAAAGACTCTTAAGAGCAACAACTGCACAGCAATTGTATTTGACGTTAGAAATTGCTCTGAAGGCAGTATTAAGTATGCAACAGAGGTGCTTGATATTCTTGTTCCAGTTGCAACAGATGGAACGGCAGCCATGGCTACAGCTGTTGGTAAGGATGGTAAGACAATTAAGACTTATCCATCTGACTCAGACTGTATTGTTCTTCCAATGATGGTTCTTGTAAATGGTAAGACATCTGGTCCTGCAGAACTTTTTGCATGTGACCTCCGTGACTTCGGCAAGGCAGAACTTATTGGAACAACCACAAATGGTATTGGTACTATGCAGGAGGTACATCAGTTTGATGACGGCGGTGCAGTAGTACTTACAATTGCAGAAATACTTCCATATAAGAGCGAGTCATATAACAACAAAGGTTTGAAGCCTGACTATGAAATAACACTCACAGATGAGCAGTCATCTAAAATTGGAATTATGTCAGAAGCAGAAGATCCACACATTCAAAAAGCATTAGACATTTTGAATCAGGGCTCAACCTCTGACAACGCAGAAAAATAAGACAAAATAAAAAAGATGTAAATTCAAATTTGAATTTACATCTTTTATTTTTTTAACTTAAGAAAAGTGGAAGCTCCAAAATATGTGATGGAACAATAATTCTTTGAATTAAAACAGGATTTTTAGATCCTTTAATATAAATTCCACGAGTAACTTCAGCAATTTCTTCGTCAACACCAATTTTAAGAAGCTTACATTCTTCCATAGTAGGCTCTCTTGTAATTGTAGAAGCTTTAATGTTGTTTACATCTTTTCCATACTTGTTAAAAATGTAGTGGTTAAGAGATGCTGAATCTGCAATATGATTTTGAGAAAGAGATACGTAGTCCTCAGGAAGAACTAAGTTGTGGTCGAAAATGACAGGTGCACCATCTTCAAATCTTACCCTTTTAATTCTCTTGTAGGCAAGACCCTTTTCTACGAACTCTGTGTCTCCTGAAGTTGTGAAATCATCTTGCTCAATGATTTTGTTCTTGAGCTCTAGACCTACAACGTTAATCATAAAAGAAAGGGAAGTGAAAGGTTCAAATCTAAATTTAGAATCTTTCTTTCCAACGAAAGTACCAACGCCTTGACGCTTGTAAATTGTTCCCTCTTCTTCAAGCTGGGCAAGTGCTGCTCTAACGGTAGCACGACCAACATTTAAGTCCTTCATGAGCTGATGCTCTGTAGGAAGCTGAGAGTCAGAAGGATACTTTCCTGAAATAAGTAACTTTAATATGTACTGTTTTACATACAAATAGAGTGTGGCTGAATCTTCACGTTTAGACATTTTACCCGCTCCTTTTAGTTGTTTTTACAAGAAAAGTATAATACCCAAAAATGCCTATGTCAAGGCACTTTCGGGTATTTGTGTGTTGTTTTGGTATATGTTTTCTTATCTAAACAATTTGCTGAATGACTCTACTGTTTTGTCTGTAGTATTTAAGAAGCTCTCTATATCTAAGTTTGGATTTCCTATTTCCTTTTGAATAACAAGTCCATCTGAAACTAAAAGAAGGAGCCAAGCAATATAGTCTGCATTTGCTTCATCTGTTCTTTCTGCAATTTTTTCAGATAATTTATTTTGGAACTTTTGATATCTTTCAATAAGCTTTTGTCTTATTTCTTCATTGCCAAGACTTGCGTTATATATTAAATGCATTCTAGGTCCAACAAGATTAATATTTCTTTCAATAACGTACTTGATGAGTCTGTGAAGAGAGGTGTCTTTGTTCTTGTCCTCTGTCCAAATTAAAAAGTCATTCCACTGCTTTTCAAGGAAGCGGTCTGTTATATCAAGAAGGATATCTTCCTTTGCTTTGTAGTGGTAGTAGAGGGTACCTTTAGAAATACCAGCTGCATTTGAAATATCTGCAAGCGAAATATCATCCAATGAATGAGTGTTTAGGAGGGCTTCAGTTGTTTCAAGAATAATATTTTTAACGTTGTCTTTTCTTGGTGCTGCCATGATTATACCTCCTTAAATGTTTTTAGCATTGTATCACTTTTAAACTCATTTGTCTATTTCTATTTATTGACTTTAATAATATGTAATAGTATAATATTCTCATAAGTAAGTCGGTTGACTGACCGACAGTTTAAGAAGGTGTCTTTTGATGGCTAATATTTTAAAAATACAGAAAAAGCTTTCAAAAAGATTCGGCGACAGGGTGAAGGCAGAACTAGATGGGGATATTATTAGACTTTCTGGCAGTCTTTCAGACTGGAGTGAAGTCGTTGAGGCCTGCCTTATGAGTTCTGAAAAGAACTCAAATATACACGTTGTGAATGACATTGAATTCACTGGAGCCGAAATACCAAAAATGAGGGTGCCTAGTCTTTCGGATGATGAACTTGAAGGGAAGACTCCAGACGTACTTGTAATTGGTGGAGGCATTTCTGGCTGCGCAATTGCTCGTGAACTTTCAAAGTGGAATATAAATGTAATGCTTGTTGAAAAAGAGGCAGACTTTGCCCTTCAAGCTTCTGGACGAAATGACGGAGAGGTACACGTTGGTGTTGACCTGTCTAAGGGCAGCCTTAAACAGAAGTATGTACTTCTTGGAAATCGTATGTATGACAAGGTATGTGAAGATCTTGACGTTCCATTTGAAAGAATTGGACAGTATGCATGCTTCACTCAGTCATATTTATATATTCCAGTTTGGCTGCTCGTTCAGTGGAGACGTTTTCATGATGGTGTAACGGATGCACGCGTTGTTGGCAGAAAAAAGATGTTAGAGGATAATCCAACATTTAATAAAGACTTTAAGTTTGCAATGTACAATGGTCTTGCTGGTGTTGTTTGTCCTTATGGTCTTACAATTGCATATGCTGAAAATGCTGCTGAGAATGGTGTTGAAGCATATCTTAATACAGCAGTTCTTTCTATGGATACAGAAAACGGTGAAATAAAAGCTGTACATACAAATAGAGGTACAATTTATCCAAAGATTGTCGTTAATGCCGCTGGCGTGTTTTCAGATGACGTTGCAGAAATGGCAAATGATAGATTCTATTCCATTCATCCAAGACGTGGTACAAACTCAATTCAGGATAAGAAGGCCGCAAGGCTTATAAATACAATTGCTTCAGTACAATTAATTGGTAAACAGACTTTTTCAAAGGCTCATACAAAAGGCGGTGGACTTATTAGAACAGTTCACGGAAATGTTCTTGCTGGACCGGATGCCGTTGAAACCTTTGATAAGGAAGATATTTCAACAAGACCAGAGAGTATAAAGACTGTTTACGACAAGCAAAAACAGACTATTAAAGAGGTCTCTGAAAGAGATATCATTACATATTTTACTGGAGTTCGTGCTCCAACCTTTGAAGAGGACTTTGTAATTGAGTGGGGTAGAAGGTGCAAGAACATGCTTCACTGCGGTGGCATTCAGTCACCAGGTCTTACAGCAGCACCTGCATTTGCCCTTGATATTGAAAAGATGATTGTAGACGAACTTTCAAAGTCTATGAAGGTTGAAAGAAATGAAAGCTTCAATCCAAAGAGACACGGAGTTCCTGTTCTAAATGAAATGAGCCCTGAGGAAAGGGCAAAGAAAATTGCAGAAAACCCTGACTACGGTGTTATCATCTGCCGTTGTGAGGAAATAAGTAAGGGTGAAATAATAGATGCTTTAGAGCGCCCACTTTGCCCTCCAACTGTAGATGCAATTAAAAAGAGAATTAGACCTGGCATGGGTCGTTGTCAAGGTGGCTTCTGTTCACCACTTGTAACAAAGATTATTGCTGAACATGAGAACATAAAAATTTCTGATGTTAGAAAGGCTTCTGCTGAATCAGTAATTTGCTTTGGTGAAACAAAAGGAGGTGCCCTAAATGATTAAGACAGATGTTTTAGTTATTGGCGGTGGTCCTGCTGGTCTTGCCGCAGCAATAGAGGCACACAAAAACGGTGCAAAGGTTATTTTAATAGAGCGTGAATCACGGCTTGGCGGAATACTTAAGCAGTGCATTCATGACGGCTTTGGACTTGTGCGTTTTGAGGAAAAGCTTTCAGGTCCTGAGTATGCTGAAAGATTTATAGACGAGTTTAGAGAACTCCATATAGAGGCACTTCTTCTAACCTTCGTTACTAAGGTTCAAAAGACAGAAAGTGGCTTTGTGGCAACAGTTGTTAATAGAGACGGCGTCATGGATATTGAAGCAAAGTCTTTAATCCTTGCAACAGGATGCCGTGAAAGAACTGCAAAACAAGTCTTCATTCACGGAACAAGACCTGCGGGTGTGTTTACAGCAGGTACAGCTCAGCACTTTACTAACCTCCTAGGCGAACTTCCAACAAAGAAGTGTGTTATTTTAGGTTCTGGAGACATAGGCCTTATTATGGCAAGACGTCTGACTCTTGAGGGTGCAAAGGTTCTTGGTGTATATGAAGTTAAACCAACACCCTCTGGCCTTACAAGAAACATTCACCAGTGCCTAAATGACTTTGACATCCCACTTCATCTTTCACACACTGTTACAAGAGTATTTGGTGTGGACAGATTAGAGGGAGTTGAAGTTGCAAAGGTAGATGAGAATATGAGGGCCATTCCTGGAACAGAGGAGTACATAGAATGTGACGCACTCATTCTTTCCGTTGGTCTTATACCAGAGAATGAAATTGCAGAAAATCTTGGTGTGGAAATAGATCCAAAAACCAAAGGCCCAAAGTGCGATGCAAGCCTCATGACTTCAGTTCCTGGCATATTCTCCTGCGGAAATGCACTTCATGTTAATGACCTTGTTGACTATGTTTCTGAAAGTGGAGAAACAGCTGGAAGAAGTGCTGCACTCTTCTCTGGAAAGGAAAGAAAAATGGCTTCAGTTATTCCTGGAGACAAGATTCTTTACATTGTTCCTCAGAAGCTTGATACACTTTCAGTAGGCAGTGAAACTGTCGTATACTTTAGAAGTAAAGAAGTGTATGATGACAGTATATTTAGAATTACTGTTGATGGAGAAACAGTGTTTGAAAAGAAGTATGCATTCCTTCGCCCACCTGAAATGGAAAAGGTAATTGTTGACTTTTCAAAGTGCGGACTTTCGGAAAACAGTAAGATTTCAGCAGAAATAGAGGTGACCGTCAAATGAGTACTCGTGAAATGGTATGCATAACCTGTCCTAGAGGCTGCACCATGCAGGTTGAACAATTTGATGGTGCTATTAAGGTCACTGGAAATTTCTGTAAAAGAGGAGAACAGTTTGCAGTAAATGAACTCACAATGCCAATGAGAACTATTTGTTCAACCGTGAAGACTTCATTTCCTGAATCGCCCGTTCTTCCATGTCGTGTATCCAAAGATATTCCAAAGGATAAAATCTTTGATGTTATGAATGAAATAAATAGAGTAGTTGTAACAGAGAGAATATCTCGTGGCGACGTTATAATAAAAAATGTATTAGGATTAGATGCAGATGTAATTTCAACATCTGATTTACTTAGAAAAGGAGAGTAATATCATGGGTTACAAACCATACAGTGGCTTCGAGCCAAAGTGGATTAAGGAAATAGCACCAGAGGATTCATACCGTTCAATTTTCCGTTGGGGCGATCCAGCACATTTTAAGTTCCCAAAAGAGTCACTTTTCAACTTGATGAAGGACAGACTTGGTGTAACTGATGACGACTTTAAGCAGTACAATCTTGACACTGGTCTTGACCCTGTTGACTTTGGTGGCGAGTATGCTCCAAAAATGGCAGAGGAGCATGTTGAGTTTTTCAAGAGTGTATATGGTGACCAGTGGTCACAGTCAGACTATGACAGACTTTCAGTAGCATATGGCCAAACAGCATACGACCTCTACAGAGTACGTGAGCACAAATTTGACAGCCTTCCAGATATTGTTCTCTATCCTTCTGAATCAAGTCAGATTGAAAAGACAGTTGAATACTGTGCAAAGAATAAAATCCCTCTTTATGTATACGGTGGTGGATCATCTGTAACAAGAGGTGTTGAGCCAGTTTGCGGTGGTGTTTCACTTGACATGAGACGTAACTTCCAGAAGGTTATCTCATTCAACGAGGTTGACCAGACAATTACAGT
>DCGS01000068.1:0-722 GCA_002314645.1 Ruminococcaceae bacterium UBA1772 | reverse complement strand
ACAGAGTTTGGTGCAAAGCGTGCATATACTTGTGGTCACTTCCCACAGTCATTTGAATATTCTTCAGTAGGTGGCTGGGTTGTTACAAGAGGTTCAGGTCAGAACTCAACATACTATGGTTGTATTTCTGACATGGTTGTTCAGCAGAAGTATGCAACTCCAAGAGGACGCATTCTTACAAGCCGTTATCCAAGAGAGGCTACAGGCCCAGACCTTAACCAGGTTATGATGGGTGGCGAAGGTACATTCGGTGTACTTACAGAGGTAACACTCAAGGTTCGCAGATTCATGCCTGAAAACAGAGTTCGTTTCTCATTCATTTTCAAGACATGGGATATTGCTATGGACTTTGCAAGAGAGGCTATGCAGTGTGAGGCTGGATTCTCTTCAGTATTCCGTCTTTCAGACCCTGAAGAAACAAATATGATGCTTCGTCTTTACAATGTTGACGAAACACCACTTCATCCAATTCTTGAGAAGCTTGGCTTTAAGGATATGGAGCGTTGTCTCTTCCTCGGCTTCACAGACGGTGAAAAGGGCTATTCAAGAAACGTTGCTAAAAACATCTACAAGATTGCACTGAAGCATGGAGCAATTCCACTTACTGGTGCAGTATGTAAGAGCTGGGAAAAGGGACGTTTTGATGACCCATACATGAGAGACTCACTTCATGACTTTGGCATTATCATTGACACAATGGAATGTTGTGTTAACTGGTCTAA
>DCGS01000015.1:10985-12323 GCA_002314645.1 Ruminococcaceae bacterium UBA1772 | reverse complement strand
TCTCATCTACTGGTATTGTAAGTGTCATGGAGAATCCATCAGTAACACCAGTGTTTACAAGTACCTTTCCGCCAAGGTCCGACATTGTAGCTTTAAGTACGTCCATTCCAACACCGCGACCGGAATGTTTGCCTGGCTTGTCTTTTGTGGTAAATCCACGTTCCATAATGAGGTTTGCCACCTCTTCTGGTTTGTACTGATTACGAGGTTTTTTTAGCATATGAAGACTGTCGGCTTTTCGAAGAATCTTTTTTAAGTCGAGTGTTCTGCCGTCGTTATATATGGTTATAAATAAGGTGTCGTCCTCAAGTCCATAAGTAATTGTAATAACTCCAGTTTCAGGTTTGCCACGCTGAACTCGTTCTTCTGGTGTTTCAATTCCATGGTCCATTGCGTTTCTAACTATTTGAATAATAGGTGGAGAAAGACGACTTATTATTTGTCTGTCAATGTATAAAGAGTCTCCAGCAAATTTAAGTTCAACTTTTTTGCCGAGGTCATCTGACATCATGTCTACTATGTTTTGACATACTGGCATAAAGGTTTCAAATGGAACCATTGCCACTGTTGGTTCATGTGGATCTATTGATTTATCCTCTATGAAAGTGGTGAGCATTCCTTCAAAGTTTTTTGCTTCGTGTTCAAGTGTTGTTTGTTTTAAGGCAATTAATTGGTTTCTAAAGAAATACTCAGAGTTGAACATGAGTTCAAGCACGTCAGATGCAGGAAGAGCATCTGGACCGTGTTTTCTAAGATAGGATACTACATTTTCAATTTTATAAGATACGTCAACAGTTTTGCGGTCATCCATGGCTGCCGCAGATGCTTTAATTGTGTGGAAAATTCTAAACAAAGCATCCACACTTTCTCTGTCAAGATATCCTTTACTGTTGCATTTTTTTAGCAGTAAATCCATCTCATTTATGAGTGTGGTTGTGTCATCAATATATGCTTTTTTGAAGTCGTTACTTACATTCATTTTATTCGCCTCCGGGCGATGCAGTTTATTGTATACACATATAAAAAATATTGGAAAATCCTTATATATGTAGTATAATATAAAGGATTATAAAATACAAGTTAGGAGGTTCTACGTATGGCAGATGTATTGAGAGTTACCACTTCCGTTAATACATCCACACCTGCGCCACTTAAGCCTGGTGCTGCAACTGCAGCTGGACAAGTTGAAAAAGCAGGACAAGTTTCAACAAATGGTGTTGGAACAGAAGCGTCAAGCGTTAAATCTCCTGTTTATGATGCTGGCTCTGTTTTCCAAGCTTTTGTGTCTAGGGTTTCTGAAACTCCAGATCTTACTGAAACTCTTCAAAAACTTCTCAT
>DCGS01000015.1:672-10920 GCA_002314645.1 Ruminococcaceae bacterium UBA1772 | reverse complement strand
CCAAGTCTTCTCAGCGAGCTTGCGGGAAAGCTTAATATGAGCGAAGCAGATATCCTTCAAAATATTTTGTTCCAAAAGGATCAAAGTACAAGTTTCGGTTCAGATATTTTTAATATCTTAAGAGAAATAGCACAGGAAAACTATTCTGCAGACACAACTAATTACATAGGTAGTTTCTTAAAAGCTCTTGATAGTAACAACAATGCTACTCAGACAATGAAGGGCATTATTACACAACTTAATAATATCCTTGATAGAATTCCAAGGTCATATGCTGAGGGCATTAGAAATGCAATGGGCGACCTTATTATGGAACCTGATAATCAAGGTCTTAAAGATAATTTGCAGCTTCTCAAGGAAACAATTCTTCCAATGCTCGGTCGTTATGTAAGCACAACAAACGATTTAGGAGCAACAAGAGACAGAATTCAGCTCCTTATGCAGGATATTTCAAGACTCAACATTGGTGGTCAAGAAGAGGTTAACGAAAGATTTGCAGAACTCATGGATTATGCAAAATATAGTTTGAACCTCCCTGCAGATAAACTTAATGAATTACAGAATCTCTTTAATAAGGCTGTAAATTCTAAGGTTAATCTTCAAAACGACTTTATAGATTCCCTTGCTAAAGCATTGACTCAAACTAAGGGACTTTCAACAACAAGTCAGACAATGGTTAATGACACAGTAAATGCACTGTTACTTAATAGAAGTGTTTACATGCCATTTAATCATATAGTTCTTCCATTTATGTTTGATGGCAACTTTATGTTCACAGAAATGTGGGTGGAAAAGGACGGACACAATGCAACATCTGTGGATGGTGAAGAGGGCACAAAGCGTGTTTATTTGAACTTTGATGTTCAGGGCCTTGGTAAATTTCAAGCAGCTATTGGACTCACAGACAATTCAATTGACTGCCTTCTCAATTGTCCAGATTCAGTGTCTGGTAAATCTGAAACAATAGAAAATGACATTGCTAAAATATTTACTGAAAATGGTTTTAGCATTGGAAATATTAAGTCTTCAAGCGATTCATTCCAAACTGAGCTTGAGGTCCTTCATAAAATTTACGAGGGAAGGAGCTCAATAAATGTCACAGTTTGATAATAAAAAAGCAGCCGCCCTCAAATATGATGGCGGAAGTAAAGCTCCTGTAGTTGTAGCTGCAGGTTCTGGATATGTTGCTCAAAAGATTATTGAAGTTGCACAGACAAATGATGTCCCTGTTTATCAGGACAATTCACTTGCAACTTTACTTGCCCAGCTTAAAGTAGGTGCTGAAATTCCACCACAGCTTTATCAGGCAATTGTTGAAATATATGTATATTTCTTAAGGTATGTTCCAAAAGATAAAGGAAACACTACGCCAAGAAACTTTAAAGAGCCTAAGGCGCCAGAAATGGTACAACGTAGTCTTGATATAGTTTCTGAACCAGACATAACTATTGCAGATATTCCAAAGCAAGAGGAACGTACTTATACTCTAGATGAACTTAGAGAAGAAAATGATGGAATGAATCTAGATTTACTTGAAAATCTTTTAGAGGATTTCTAATACACTTTGACAATATTGTTTTTTATTGTATAATATTTTTTCGTAAATGGAGGTGATTCCCGTGTTAGTAGAAAAGTCACTTGAAAGCGCAGTATGTGACATATACAGAATGAATGACAATATAGTTGCAACTGGAATTCTTGAAAAAGTTGCTGATGATTATATAGCAGTTACGGCTACCGGGAATATTCCACCAATAAAGCCTCAAACTCTTGTTAAGGTTGCTATTCATCAAGAACATAGCCAAAATTTAGTGGTTGTAGGTCTTGTTGCAGATGCATCTGAAAGATTTGTTAAAGTTGTTAAACTTCAAGATTTTAGACAGTTTAACAAAAGAGAATATTTCAGACTTAATGTTATGATTAATTCTAGAATTCAACTTAAAGACAGAAATGGAATTTTAACTGAAACTATTATTCCTATTAAGGTAAGAGACTTAAGTCTTAAGGGTGTATTCTTTGTTGCAAAGGACGACAGTCTTCTTCCAGGAGATAAGCTTGATGTTATTCTTCCTTTAAGTGAATCATACACATATGCTTGTACGGTTCGTAGAAAGGTTGACTATTACAGAAGTATAGGTTATGGCTGTTCATTTGATGAACTAACAAATAAGCAGGAAGATTGTCTTTGCAGTTATTTGTTTGATCAACAAAGAAAAGAAATAATGAGATTCAAAGATCAAAAGTAATATAAAAAGGACCGTCACTTAGACGGTCCTTTTTTACATTTCTTCTACTTCACCAGTAATAACTACATTGTAGTATTTTTTATCCGCGTACATGTCTATCATTACTGTTGGATCATCCATTAAGAACACAATAGGTCTTAATGGATTTGCTTCATTCTGCTCGGCTACTACTGCAACGTCACCATTACTTAACTGAACACAACTTCCTACAGGATATGGTGAAATGCAGCGTAGGAATCCTCTTACAACACCTCGGTCGAATTGTCTTCCTGACGAACCCATAATGTATTCAATGGCATCAGTTGGTTTTGAAGATGTTCTGTAAGGACGTTGTGCTGTTAGAGCGTCATAAACGTCGGCACAAGCAATGATTCTTCCAAACAGAGGTATATCTTTTCCTGATGTTTTGTTTGGATATCCGTTTCCGTCAACTCGTTCATGGTGGCTTACAATACCAGAAAGAACAAGTTCTGAAACAAGATTCTTTTGACTGAGTGTTTTGTATCCTTTTTCAGGATGCTCTTTAACTAATGAAAATTCTTCTTTAGAAAGCTTTGCAGGTTTCTGAATTATATCTACAGGCACTTGCATTTTACCAATGTCATGAAGAAGGGCTGCCATTGCAAGTTCAGAAAGATTCTTTCTACTTATTCTAAGTGATTTTCCAATTGCAATTGCAAGAACGGTTACTCCCAATGAATGGTTATAGGTGCAGTCATCATACATTCTAAGACTTGCAAGGTCGACATATAGGTGCTCTGTATTAACAATTGTATTAATGAGCTTCTCAAGAGCATCATTTGCATGCTGAATGTTTTCTGCATAAAGATATTCTGATGTTTTTTCAGAAATATCAAATATTTCTTTAACTTGAGTTAAAACTTCTTGTTTAAGTTCTGTGTTTACAACCTTAGGTGCAACTGTTTCTGCAGATTCCTGGATGTAAACGCCTTGAATATCAAGGCTTATCATTTTAGTGATGTGTGAAATTGTAAGTGTTTGTCCAGCGCGTAACATTACAAGGCGCGAAGTGAAAGAGTCGACGCCGTATAGGTCCCTTGCAAGGACCATACCAGGCTTTAACTTTTCAACTGGTACAAAATTAACCATTTTCACACCCCCTAATATAATGTATAATGAATATAGAACATTCACAAAAAGATTTTATTGGTAATAAAAAAACTATTTATATTTTACAAGATACAATTATTTAAGTCAACTAATAGGAAAAACAAAAAATATTTTTATTTTCAGTAAATTTTCAATAATATTTAACCGATAAATAAAATGAAAGATTAGCAAAATTATATCCTACAGTTTATTGCAAGTTGGCTGTGGGGTGTGGTAAGGAGGCAACAGTTATGGCAACAAATATTAATGCTACATCAAGCTCAACTTATAAAATCAATGCCATTTCCGGAATGAATTCTGGACTTGACACTGAGGCTATTGTTAATGCCAAAGTTGCAAACATTCAAACTAAAATAGATACCAACAAACAGGACACTCAGGTTTATGAGTGGAAACAAGAAACTTATAGAGGAATAACAGAAAAATTAGAAAACTTCTATAATGACTATTTCCTTTATTCAAGTTCCAAGGACTCAATTACAAATCCTAATTTCTTTAATGAGTCCTATGCAAGAAGTTCTTCTTCTGCAGTAAGTGTATCTGGAAATACACAATTTATGAAATATACTAAGATTCAGGGCGGATCAATTCAACTTGCTACAAATTCAACCATTACTAGTGGAAAAACTATTTCTGGTGATATTTCTAAACTCACATTTGCTGACATGGGTGTTGAGGCAGATGAAAGTGGAAATTATTCAATGACATTGAATGGTAAATCATTCACTTTCTCAGCTGACACTACACTCAAGGATGCAATGAATGAAATTAATAAGGCAGATGTTGGAGTAGATATGCTTTATTCTAGCGCTACTGGTAAGTTTACATTTGTTTCAGAGAAGACTGGCTCTGAAAGTGCAATTGAACTTTCAGGATCTGCAGCAGATGCTTTAATGGGTGTAGACAGAGAGGCTAATGTTGGTAAAGACTTTAAAGCTATGATGAGCTTTGATGGAACTGACAACTTTGTTGAGGTTACACGTTCATCCAATGACTTTAGTTTGGATGGCGTAAACTATAGTTTCAAGAGCGCTTCTGCAACTGATATAACATTTGAGTCTGGTACAGACACAGATAAAATTATTGATAAGGTTAAGAAGTTCGTTGATGACTATAACTCAATAATGAAAACTCTTAATAATGAAATATACGCTAAAAAGTATGGCGAAAGTGTTGGCTCTGGTAAGAAGTATGCACCTCTTACAGATGCTCAAAAAGCTCAAATGTCTGAGAAGGAAATTGAGCAGTGGACTGAGAAGGCTAAGACTGGATTACTTAGAAATGACACAACACTTACAGACATTGCAAATAGACTTCGTTCAGCAATGACAAACGCCGTTGGTTCATCAGGTCTTTACGATATTGGTATTGATGCTGAAAGTTGGACATCTAAGGGTGTATTGAAGGTTGATGAAACAAAGCTTAGATCAGCAATAGAAAATGACCCTGAAGCTGTTTCAAATCTTTTCGGTGGCGAAAACGGAGTTGCTTCAAGAGTTCAAAACACATTAAGATATGCCGTTAAGGGAACTGGCGTAGGTTCAAGCAAGGGCGTTTTAGTGGACTTGGCTGGATCAAATTCAGTTCTTTCAACTGGTAATACAATTTCTAAACGTATAGCTACACTTAAGAATAACTTAGTTTCATTGGAAACTAAACTTGATACTAAGAAAGAATACTGGTGGAAGAAGTTCTCAAGCCTTGAGTCATATATTAGCTCTATGAATTCACAGAGTTCCTTCCTTAGTTCATACGGTTCATAATAATTAAAGGAGTATAGACCAATGCCTAATTCACAGATAGAACAATACAAGATACAAGCAGTTGAATCTATGACAGATGGAGAAAGATTAATCTTGCTTTTTGATACTGCAATTAAAAACTTAAAAGCTGCTGTAATTATGCTTGATAGCAAAGATATTGAAAACTTTACAGCTTGCATTTCAAAGAGTAGAAATATTTTCTTCCATTTAGAAACTGTTCTTGATCCCGACTATTCTCTTTCTGAGGACTTAGCTGCATGTTATGCTTTCTTTAGAAGACAAATTAGTCAGTGTGCAAGAACTAGAGACAAACAACATATCGAGGTAATAATTCCTCAGGTTGAATCATTGAGAGATGGCTTTGAGGAAGCTATGCACTCGGCAGTTAGAGGTAACGGGTGATGCTTTGTGAGCACATTTAACTATGAACTAGCTCTACTTTGTTTAGAACAAAAAAACGTAATTGTTAAAGAGGTTATGGATATAACCAAACGAATGGAGGAGGAATCTCTGAAAGAGGAGATTAATCTGGATTCGTTAATAGCAGAAAGACAAAGTCGCATTGATCGTTTAAAGAAATGTGATCAGATGCTCGCATCTACAACTGATGGATTAGAAGATTCAGAACGTAAAAGAATACAGGGTATTGTTTCTGGTCTTGGTGAAAGTAACCCAATAAATCCCCATGAAGAAAAAATGGCTGATTATGTTACTTTGACAAGAGCAGATCTTCAAACAACCGTTGAAATTGATAGACGTACAATGGATATACTAATCCAAAAGCGAAATGAAGCACGAGAAATGCTTGTTCAAATTAATAATGAACAGGCAGAAAATTAATCAAAGAAAACCCTACCAAAAAAATATCGGTGGGGTTTTTATTTTTATAAATATTTAAAGGCTTTTTGCCGATAAGAGATATAGAAGTATACCCTTTTTTAGAAATATATAGGAGGCGAAAGTAATATGTTGAATGATATTATTACTGCTTATAGTGGCACAACAGGCGTATGGGATACTACAAAACCTACCACAGTTAAGAAGACTGGTGCTGATTTTAAATCAGAATTCGTAAAAGCAACAAGAACAGATACTGTTGAAATTTCTAATGCTTCAAAGGCTGCACCAGAGGCAACAAAAACACTTAAAGCTGCAAAGGCTGAAGTTACATCAGAACTTTCAGGTATTCATGCAGATGTAAATAAGTTCCTTGCAATTAAAGAACAGGTTCAGTCTGGAACCTATGAGCTTAATGCTAACGAAATTGCAAAGAGCATTAGCAACTATTCTATTTTCTAATTTTTATAACAACTAATTATCTATATATTTGGAGTCAATTATGAACGATGAAGTAATAAAAAACATCAAACGTATTCTAAATGAATACTTGAGTTTTTATAAAGAATTCTTATCTTTTGAACAGAACAAACTTGAGGCTGTTGAGCAAAATCGTCTTGAATTATTGGACGGTCTTGTTAGACAGGAAGAGGTTTATTTACTTAAGTCAAAAGGTATGGAACAAAATAGAATTTCTTACCAAGAGGAAAATGGGCTTGGTGGAAAAACACTTCGTGAAATAATTGATTTAACCACAGATTCTAATAAAGAGGAACTTCAAAATTTATTTACAGAATTAAATGGTGTGATAAATGAAATTCAACACACCAATGAAAAGTGTTCAATTGCAATTAAAACAAGACTTTCTGCAATTGATCGTGCTATGGACAAAATTAAGAACGAAAATGCGCAAGCACTTTATGATGGCTCTGCTAACACTCAGAAGAGTGGACGAGCAGTATTCATGGATAAGGCATAAGAAAGGTGGTAATTTAAATGAGTTCTACATTTACTGGACTTCAAATTGGTAAATCCGGTCTTATGTCAGCTATGTCTAATTTACAAGTAACAGGTAATAACATTTCTAATGTTAATACCGCTGGATATACAAGACAAAAGGTTGATACTATTGCACTTGGTGCATATAACGGTTCAATGCGTTATGTTACAAGTGCTGCTAACTATAAAGGACTTGGTTCAAGAATTACTGGAACAAGTCAGTATAGAGATGCATCTCTTGATGTAAGATACAGACAAGAGGTTGCAAAACTTAGCCAGCAGACAGCAGCTGCTGAAGGTCTCAATGAAATTGGAATGATTTTTGATGACACAATTAATACTGTAATGGATGAACAGTTCTCTAATCTTGTGTCACAGCTCCAAAACTTTGCTGGAGATCCTTCAAGTGAAGTTGCTGAAAACTTAGTTAAAACTTCAGCTGAGGTAATGACCCAATTCTTCAATCAGTATTCAGATAGAATTGAAACAGCATTTGGAGATATGACTGCAACATTCAACGAGTCTGTTGACAATGTTAACAGCATTCTTGAAAGAGTAGCTTCTCTTAACGATTCTATCAGAAACGCTCAGCTTGGACAGTATGATGCTCTTGAACTTAGAGACGAAAGAAATACTCTTCTTGATGAACTTTCTCAGTATTTGAATGTTCAGGTTTCTACTAAGAGTGTTCCAGTTGGTTCTGGATATTCTGTAGAAACACTTAAGGTTGATTTCCTTGATAAAGATGGTGTTACACATAATCTTATTGATGGTGGAGAATTTAACCAGTTTAAGGGAACAGAGACAGACGGAGAATATGGAATTCTCTTAACAGATAAAGATGGTGCACAAATTGAAGAATTAACAGATTCAATTTATAACGGTGCATTTAAGGGCTATCTTGATATTCTTAATGGCAAAGGTTCCTTTGCTGGAAATGATGAGAATTCTTACAAGGGAATACCTTTTTATAGAGAATCATTAAATAGCCTTGCAAGTACTTTTGCAAAAGTACTTAATGAAGCAAATGGCGCTGACAAGCCTCTATTTGAGGCTGAGGATGGCGGTGAAATCACTGCTGAGAATATCCAACTTTCAGAAAAGTGGAGAACTGCAGACGGTCCTTACCTTACAAACTCTGTAAAGGATACAGCTGACAGTAGTACAGATAACACAAACATTCTTTACATGATTTCACAGCTTACTGGAAAGCAGGAATTCTCAAAGGGTAATGGAACTCCTTTTGAAGGTTCATTCCAGGATTACCTTACAAATATTTGTGCAACTTTAGGTACGCAAATTCAGTCAAATGAAACACTTTCAACTACATATGCAAATAATGTAGATGATATTGATTATGCAAGAGAATCAGTTTCTGGCGTTAATCTTGACGAAGAAGCAATAAACATGATTACTTATAATTATGCTTTAACTGCTGCTTCAAGATTTTTAACAACAGTAGACGAAGCTCTAAATACCCTTATCAGTAGCACTGGTATGGTTGGTAGATAATAAGGAAGGAGGAAAACAATATGCCTATTAGAATGACTAGTAGTATGATAAGTGGCGCCTATAAGAAGCAGATGAACACTACTCTTAGCCAACTTGATTACTACACCAAAAGAGCAAATAATCTGAGAAATTTCTCAAAGTTTTCCGAGAATCCTTTAGGAGCTACTAAGGCAATGCGTCTTAGAAGAGCTTATTCACAAAACCAGGACTATATGAACAACATTGAAAATGTTGGTAAAACATATACAATGGCAGAAGATTCTGCAATGAATGTTAAAAACATTCTTGATGAAGCTGGAGATATGCTTAAAGCATCAAGCAATTTCGGTACTAGATCACCATCAGACTACATGACATTTGCCACTTCACTTAGAGGACTTCAGCAAAATATTATGCAGTCACTTAATGCAAAGGTAAATGATACTTACGTATTTGGTGGAACTAATGCAACAGAAATACCTTTCACGGTTGGAGATGACGGAACACTTCAGTTTAGAGGTGTTGACCTTGGCTCTGGTGATGAAGCAAAGCTTCAGTCTATGGCTCAAGAAAGTGTATATATTGACATTGGTCTTGGCGTAAATGTTGATAAGGATGGAAAAGTTGATACAGCCAGTGTATTTAATGATACAATGAACGGTCTTGAGTTCTTTGGATATGGCATAGATGATGATGGATATGCTAAGAATATCTATGATCTTATTGGTCAGGCTGCTGACGCTATAGAAAAATATGCTCAGGGAGATGCAGATGCCTATAATGGTGATATTGCCGCAAAGTTCATTGGAAAAGTAAATGATGCAACTAGCCGTGTGCTTATTTCGACATCAAATTTAGGTATTAAGCAAAATCAGTTAGAATCTCTTGGAGAGAGACTTGTTTCTACTCAAGAAGAGTTGAATGAGCAGCTTCATAACTTGGAGTATGTTGATGCTGAAGAGGCTTATACAGATATGTTGTGGCAGCAAACTGCTTATAATGCATCATTACAGATTGGTTCAAAATTATTACAAACTTCATTTTTAGATTTTATGAAATAAATACTGTATTAACTTGTATGTAAAGGGGGCGAGAAGATGATCCCAGTAGCAGGCATGTTAGATATTGAAGTTATACCTATTGAATTTGAAGTAATAAAAACTGATCCTAAACTGGAGGTTGTTTCTCATACCCCAGGTAGGTTTGAAGTGACACGTTCTGGTGGTGAATATACCCCAGTTAAACGAAGCAATTTTGATAAATCTAGTTTTTCAAAGCCACGTTCTTTCAGCACATCAAATGGAAAAGTGAATTTTGATGGTCGAGTAGGAAATGATGAGCTTAAAAATAGAGTTGATCAAATACTATCAGATGTACATAGAGCATCTGCATTAAGCATGCAAAGTATGCAAAGCTTTGATCAAATGATGTTTGAATATACACCTGAAACAATAGAATTTAACTGGATTCGTGAAGAAAAAATCATGAAGGGAACGCCAGGATCTATTGAACGTATTATTACACAGTATCCAGGAATTAACATTACATATCTTGGAGGGCCAATATACGTTCCACCATCTTCTGATCCAAACTATGTTGAACCAGAGGAAGCGGTATAGTATAATTTAATAGTCATACTATTATAAATAATAAGGAGAAAAAATTATGATTGAAAAGCTTGAAACAATGGGAGTTACAGAGAAGGACATTATTCATTTCAAAGATGGTATTCCAGGCTTTGAGGAATATAAGGATTATGTACTTCTTCAGGAAGATGACGT
>DCGS01000015.1:0-511 GCA_002314645.1 Ruminococcaceae bacterium UBA1772 | reverse complement strand
CTTCTTATGACAATCATTCCAAAGGATATGAATGATACAGTTGTTAATTTGAAGGCACCTATTGTAATTAACCCAAAAACAAATAAGGCAAAGCAGGTTATTCTTGAGAATAAAGACTATCCTGTTAGATGCAGATTGTTTAACGTATAAGAAATAAAACGGAGGCAAAGGATATGCTGGTAATAACAAGGCGCCAGGGAGAGGCCGTAGTAATTGGACAAGATATTGAAGTTATCGTATCTGAGGTGAGCGGTGACAAAGTTAAGCTTTGCATTGATGCACCAAGAGAAATTTCAATTATGCGAAAAGAACTTCTTGAAACTGGTAATATGAATAAAGAAGCAGTTGACACAACTAGTTCTTCTGGTCTTGAACAATTTAAAAACATGGCTAAAGTCATGAAAAACCTTTAATTTAAAGTTGCCGCTAGTCCTCTAGCGGCACTTTTAATGTCTTTCTTTGTGCAAAATAAACAAAAAGATATAATATTTATAAAAATTTTTAAAAAATA
>DCGS01000027.1 GCA_002314645.1 Ruminococcaceae bacterium UBA1772 | reverse complement strand
AACTGCTTAAAGAGCGACTACACCAGAATTTTCAAGAGTGAAATTATTACCGACCTTATTAAGGTTCTTGGTTGCGGTGTAGAAGTAACAACAAAGGCAAAGGATGTAAACGCCTTTAATCTTGAAAACCTTCGTTGGGACAAGGTTATAATCTGTACCGATGCCGACGTCGATGGATTCCAGATTAGAACTCTTATCCTTACAATGATTTATAGACTCATGCCAACTCTTATTGAAGCTGGAAAAGTATATATTGCTGAATCGCCTCTTTATGAAATAACATACAAGGATGATGTGTGGTTTGCATATACAGAGCGTGAAAAGTCACAGGTTCTTGAAGAACTTGAAGGAAAGCGCTACACAATTCAGCGTTCAAAAGGTCTTGGTGAAAACGATGCAGACATGATGTGGCTCACAACAATGAACCCTAAAACTCGTCGTCTTATTAAAGTTAGCCCATCTGAGGCTGAACAGACAGCAAATACATTTGACCTTCTTCTCGGCGACAACCTTGCTGGAAGAAAAGAACATATTGCTCAGGACGGTCATCTTTATCTTGATATGACCGATCTTTCATAAAGGAGGGGAGACATTTGGCACCAAGAAAGCCTAAAAAAGAAGCCAAGAAGGATTACGAAGATAATCCTAATGCCCACATTATGGGCGCCGGCGAAGTAGTTGATCAGCCAATCGTCGAAACCCTCGAAATTAACTACATGCCATACGCAATGAGCGTAATTATGTCACGTGCCATTCCTGAAATTGACGGTTTCAAGCCATCACACAGAAAGCTCCTTTATACAATGTATAAAATGGGCCTTCTTTCAGGACCACGTATTAAGTCTGCAAACATTGTTGGTCGTACTATGCAGCTCAACCCACATGGCGATGCAGCCATCTATGACACAATGGTACGTCTTTCACGCGGATATGAAGCACTTCTTCATCCATATGTAGACTCAAAGGGTAACTTCGGTAAAGCATACTCAAGAGACATGTCTTGGGCTGCTTCCCGTTATACAGAAGCAAGACTTGAGGGTATTGCTTCAGAACTCTTCCGCGACATAGACAAAGACACTGTAGACTTTGTTGATAACTATGACGCAACAATGAAGGAGCCAACACTCCTTCCTGTAACATATCCATCTATTTTGGTTAACAACAATACTGGTATTGCCGTTGGTATGGCAAGCTCCATTTGTTCATTCAACCTTCGTGAAATATGTGAGACTACTCAGGAACTCATTAAGAATCCTGACTATAACATCATGGATTCACTTAAGGCTCCTGACTTCCCAGGTGGTGGACAGATTATCTACAACCAAAAGACAATGGAAGACGTATTTGCTTCAGGACGTGGTGGTATTGCCGTTCGTTCTAAGTACAAGTACGACAAGGAAAATAACTGTATAGATATTTTTGAAATACCACCTACAACAACTGCTGAAGCAATTATTGACAAGATAATTGAAAAGGCAAAGACTGGTGGTCTTAAGGAAATTTCAGATATCCGTGACGAGACAGATAAGTCTGGTCTTAAAATTACAATTGACTTAAAGCGTGGAACAGATGCGGACAAGCTCATGAAGAAGCTCTATAAGTCAACTCCACTTGAAGAGTCATTCCCATGTAACTTCAACGTACTCATAGGTGGTACACCACGAGTACTTGGTGTTAAGGAACTTCTCCTTGAATGGATTGCCTACCGTACTGAGTGCGTAAAGAGACGCGTATACTTTGACCTTGATAAGGCAAGAAAGAAACTCCACCTTTTACAAGGTCTTGAGAAAATACTTCTCGACATAGACAAGGCAATTAAAATTGTACGTGAAACTGCAGAAGAGGCAGAGGTTGTTCCAAACCTCATGATTGGATTTGGAATTGACGAAATTCAGGCTGAGTATGTAGCTGAAATTAAACTCCGTCACTTGAACCGTGAGTACATTGTTAAACGTCTACAGGATGTAGAGGACCTCAAGAAGCAAATTGAGGATATGGAAGATACTCTAAGTTCTAAAACCAAGATTAAGAAGATCATTATTAATGAACTCAAGGACGTTGCAGAGAAGTATGGAAGGGATAGAAAGTCTGAAATAATCTATGCAGCTGAAATAGAGGAGGACGAGGAAGAAGTAACAGTAGTAGATGATTATGCTGTAACACTCTTCTTTACAAAGGAAGGCTACTTCAAGAAGATTACACCTCAGTCTCTTAGAATGAGTGGCGAACAGAAGCTCAAGGAAACTGATGAAATAGTTCAGACAGTTGAAACTTCTAATGCCAAGGAACTTCTTTTCTTCTCAAATGCATGCCAGGTATATAAGGCAAAGGTAGATGACTTTGAGTCCACTAAGGCGTCTGTTCTTGGTGACTACATTCCATCTTCACTCGACTTTGATGAAGGGGAACAAACCCTTTATATGGCTGTCACAGACGACTTTAAGGGCTATATGCTATTCTTCTTTGAAAACGGTAAGGTTGCAAAGGTAGATATGAACGCATATCAGACTAAAACTAACCGAAAGAAGCTCATTAAAGCATATGCAAACAAGAGTCCAATAGTAGATGCCATTTACATTAAAGAGGACACTGAATTTGTCCTTACTGCATCTTCTGGTCGTATGCTCATCTTAAATACTGCTGTTATTGCACCAAAGACAACAAAGGACACAATTGGTGTTTCAGTAATGACAATGAAGAAGGGACAGCGCCTTATGTCCATTCGTCCATACGTTGAAGGTGAGTTTTTAAAACCACACAGATACAGAACAAAGAACCTTCCAGCTCTTGGTTCACTTCCATCTGCTGAAGACACTGCTGGTGAGCAGTTGACATTATAAACACTAAAAAGCAGACAGTTTAATCTGTCTGCTTTTTTATTTCTAACATTTTAAGTTTTATGTATTCTCTTTATTCATATAAAAATATGTCAAATTCATAATGTAGCGAAATTTTAGTTTTTTTGTATTAAAATCACATATGCAAAGGGAGAGGCATATGAGTGATATAGTCCTTTTAAAAGAAATTGACGTCAGGAAGACGCTAGTTTCAGAATATGAAAACACGGGTGTTTTAAACAGAGTTGCGTCCATTGAGACCATAAATTCCTTTTATTCATTCGCCTTGTCAAAATACATCTGTTTTAACAATCTTGATGTTTTCACGCTCTGTGCTTCTCCCACCCCAATTTTAGTAAGAATACTAAAAATACAAATTGAAATATTAGAATCTGAACTTTTTGAGGAGATTTAAAAAAGCAGCACAGATGAATATTCTGTGCTGCTTATTTATGTCCCTTTGCAAACGCCTATTTAGGGACACAACACTTAATGTGTGCTGCTTTCATATTGTTTACAAATTGTCTTGCATTATACAAATTAGTGTGTTAAAATGTTTGAAGTTATTCGACGAAAAACCAATGGAGGTTTAATTATGACAGGACTTCAGATGGCACTTGCTATTATTCTTATTATCATTTCAACAGCTCTTATTATTGTTGTTCTTCTCCAGAAGAACAGAGAAGCAAACGCTAACGCTCTTACAGGTGGTAGTGACTCAAGCTTCTTCGACAAGACAAAGGGTCATGCAAAAGACGCAACACTTGCTACAATTACAAAGGTTCTTGGAGCTCTTCTTATTGTATTTGCTCTTGCAACAAGTGGTGTTTTACTTTTTGTTAAATAAATCTTGACTTTTGCGCCTATATTAAGTATTATTATTAGGCGCTTTATATGATTCATTAGCTCAGTTGGCAGAG
>DCGS01000093.1:34013-34856 GCA_002314645.1 Ruminococcaceae bacterium UBA1772 | reverse complement strand
GAGTTGCAACACCTACAGGACAAGTGTCGAGGTTACAAACACGCATCATAACGCATCCCATTGTAACAAGTGGAGCTGTTGCAAAACCGTATTCTTCAGCACCAAGCATTGCAGCAATTGCAACGTCACGACCACTCATGAGCTTACCGTCTGTTTCAAGAACAACACGAGTTCTAAGACCGTTCTGGATGAGAGTCTGATGTGCCTCAGCAAGACCAAGTTCCCAAGGAAGACCTGCGTTGTGAATTGAGCTCTGAGGAGCAGCACCTGTACCACCGTCATAACCAGAAATGAGTACAACACCTGCGCCTGCCTTTGCAACACCTGCTGCAATTGTACCAACGCCTGCTTCAGAAACAAGCTTTACTGAAATACGTGCATCTCTATTTGAATTTTTAAGGTCATAAATAAGCTGAGCTAAGTCCTCAATTGAGTAAATATCATGATGAGGAGGTGGTGAAATGAGGGAAACACCAGGAGTTGAATAACGAGTCTTTGCAATCCATGGGTAAACCTTCTTTCCAGGAAGATGTCCACCTTCACCTGGCTTTGCACCCTGTGCCATTTTAATCTGAATTTCCTTTGCAGAAACGAGGTATCTTGAAGTTACGCCGAATCTACCAGATGCAACCTGCTTGATTGCACTTCCGCGCTCTGTTCCAAGGCGCTCTGGCTTTTCACCGCCTTCACCTGAGTTTGACTTACCACCAAGGCGATTCATGGCAATTGCCATACACTCATGTGCTTCCTCTGAAATTGAACCGTATGACATAGCACCTGTTTTAAATCTCTTAACTATTTCACTTGCAGGTTCAACCTCTGAAATGTCTATTGGAGTACAGT
>DCGS01000093.1:29856-33920 GCA_002314645.1 Ruminococcaceae bacterium UBA1772 | reverse complement strand
TCTACTATTGCTGTATATTTCTTAAACTTTTCATAGTCGCCTTCCCATGTTGCACGACGAAGGCTAATAATTGTCTCTGGATTATAAAGGTGATCTTCCTTCTCCGAACCGTTGCGGAGCTTGTGAAGTCCCTTACTATCAAGAGTTGTGTCTATACCAAGACCAAGTGGATCGAATGCGTGATCATGTCTATACTCAACGCCCTCACCAATTTCTTCAAGACCAATACCGCCAACTCTGCTGACTGTATTTGTGAAGTACTTATCTATTACATCGCCCCTAATACCAATAGCCTCGAAAATCTGTGCTGACTGGTATGACTGGAGTGTAGAAATACCCATCTTTGAAGCAATTTTAACTATGCCGTGAAGAATTGCGCTGTTGTAGTCGTCAATTGCTGTATGAAGGTCTTTGTCAAGCATTCCTATGTCAATGCATTCTTCAATGCACTCGTGTGCAAGGTATGGGTTAATTGCACGCGCACCGTAGCCAAGAAGAGTTGCAAAATGATGAACGTCACGTGGTTCTGCACTCTCAAGGATAATTGAAACTGCTGTGCGCTTCTTAGTTCTGATTAAATACTGCTCCATTGCTGAAACGGCAAGAAGAGAAGGAATTGCAACGTGGTTTTCATCTACGCCACGGTCTGAAAGAACAATTATGTTTGCGCCGCCCTTGTATGCCTTGTCACAAGCTACATAGAGGTGATCAAGCGCCTTCTCTAGCGATGTATTCTTGTAGTAAAGAATTGAAACTGTTTCAACCTTGAATCCTGGCTTATTCATGTTCTTAATCTTCAAGAGATCAACACTTGTAAGGATAGGATTTCTAATTTGAAGCATAGTACAGTTGGTTGAACGCTCCTGAAGGAGGTTACCATCTGAACCTACGAATACGTGTGTATCTGTAACAATTTCCTCACGAATTGCATCAATTGGAGGATTTGTAACCTGAGCAAAAAGCTGCTTAAAGTAGTTGAAAAGAAGCTGATGCTTTTCTGAAAGAACTGCAAGAGGAATATCTATACCCATTGCTGTTGTTCCCTCAATGCCCTTTTCAGCCATTGGAAGGATTGAGTTCTTAACATCCTCATATGTGTATCCAAAAGCCTTATAGAGTCTGTCACGAACTTCCTGAGGGTAAATTTCAACCTTCTTGTTTGGAATAGCAAGGTCGTCAAGTCTCTGAAGGTTCATATCAAGCCATTCACCATATGGATATTTGTTTGCATAGTATTCCTTACATTCTTCATCAGAAATAACTCGACCTTCAACCGTGTCAACAAGAAGCATCTTGCCTGGCTGAAGTCTTGACTTGCAAACAATCTTACTTTCATCAATTGGAAGTACACCAACCTCAGAAGAAAGAATGAGCATGTCGTCTGATGTAATGTAATATCTTGAAGGTCTAAGACCATTTCTATCAAGTGTTGCACCAACCTTGTCACCGTCTGAGAAAAGGATGGATGCAGGACCGTCCCATGGCTCCATCATTGTTGCATAGTAGTGGTACATATCCTTCTTTGTTCTTGACATATTAGAGTCAGAAACCCAAGGCTCTGGAATTGTAACCATCATTGCAAGTGGAAGATCCATGCCGTTCATAACAAGGAATTCAATTGTGTTGTCGAGCATTGCTGAGTCAGAACCCTCAGCATTTACAACAGGAAGAATCTTGTCACTATTTTCCATGAGGAAGTCAGAATTCATTGTCTCTTCTCTGGCAATCATTCTGTCCGCATTTCCTCGAATTGTATTAATTTCACCGTTGTGAAGAATAAATCTATTAGGATGTGCACGTTCCCAAGAAGGGTTTGTGTTTGTTGAGAATCTTGAGTGAACCATTGCAATTGCAGAGGTGAACTTCTCATCCTGAAGATCAAGGTAGAAGTTACGAAGCTGCTGAACTAAGAACATTCCCTTATATACAATTGTTCTACTTGAGAAAGATACAACGTAAGTGTTGTCATTACTCTGTTCAAAAATACGTCTTACAACGTAGAGCATCTTGTCAAAGTCAAGACCTTCAGCTACGCCTTCAGGCTTCTCAACAAAAGCCTGCATAATGCAAGGCATTTTATCAAGAGCTTTAGAGCCTAAAATTCCTGGGTTTGTTGGAACTGTTCTCCAACCAAGGAATTTGAGACCCTCTTTCTCTGTTATTACCTCAAACATTTTCTTTGCTTGATTTCTCTTAAGTTTATCCTGTGGTAAGAAAAGCATACCAACACCATATGATCTTCTTGAACCTAAGGTAATTCCTTCCTCTTTTGCTGCGGCTTTGAAGAAGTCATGAGAAATTTGCATCATGATACCAACGCCGTCACCAGTTTCACCTGTGGCGTCCTTACCCGCTCTATGTTCAAGTTTTTCTACAATTTTAAGTGCGTCGTCTACAACTCCGTGTGTTGCCACACCCTTTATGCTGACTACAGCACCAATACCACATGCGTCATGCTCAAAACGCTTATCATATAGTGTATTATGGCTTTCCATTTTTATCCCTCCGAAAATTAAAAACAAAAAAAGCCACAAAGCCAGAATTCATCTAGCTTTGTGACTTCGTTGCCACTTGTTTTGTTTAAATATTGGAAACAGTTTAGCACACTAAAACAAATTAGTCAACAGTATTTTGAGGTGCTCCCTTCAAAAACTTCTCATAATTTTTAAGTACCACACTTACAAGTCTCTTTCTTGTAGACTCAGGTGCCCAAGCAACATGAGGAGTAACAATACACTTTGGATGACCTTTTAGTGGGCAATCCTTTTCCATTGGTTCCTTCTTAACAACGTCTACTGCCGCGCCTGAGAGTCTACCTGAATCAAGAGCATCCTTTAAGTCCTGTTCATTAACTACTGGTCCTCTTGCAGTGTTTATAAAGAATGAACCCTTTCGCATTTTAGAAAGTGTTTCTGCGTTAAAGAGATTTTCAGATTCTGCATTAAGTGGACAGTGAACAGACACTATGTCTGAATGCTTAAGAAGATTTTCAAAAGAAACATATGTAACGTATGAATCTGCTCTGTTTAGGAAACCTTCAAGCATTGTCTTGTCAGTTTCTCCCCTTGAATCCTTTGACATTTCAAGGGCTTTGCCATACGAACGGGTGTAAACGAGTACGTTCATACCAAAAGCATTTGCAATTTTAGCAACTGCTTTACCTATTTTTCCATACCCTACAAGACCAATTGTCTTTCCAAAAAGTTCATCTGTTGGGAATTCAAAAGGTGCAAAGGTTGTGCTGTTCACCCAACCATCATTTGCAACAAATTCATTATATTCAGAAACCTTTGAATAGTGCGCAAGAATATATGCAAAGACCTGCTGCGCTACAGCATTTGTTGAATAGTCAGGAACATTTGTTACAGTAATTCCATTTGCTTTACAATATTCAACGTCTATGTTGTTATATCCTGTTGCACATTCGCCTACGTACTTCAAGTTCTTTGCATCTGAAAGAAGCTCTTCATTTAATACAGTTTTATTTACAAAGATTGCATCTGCATCTGCAATTTCTTTTTTTATTTCCTCTCTTGAAGGATTTAGTAAAGTAACAACATCTCCAAACTCTTCAAAAGCGGAAAGATCTACATCGCCCTTTGTTAGGGTATTTGCTTCAGGCATTAATATTTTCATATGTATCCTCCAAATTAAACATATGACTGTTCAACTGTTATTACGGCGTAGCAGCCCTCAATTTCCCTTTGAACAAGTTCTGTAAGTTCTTCTTTTACAACATCATTTGTCTTTTTATAGTTTGCAGGTACAACAGCATCAAAGATTAGGTTTGTATGTGTTGTTCCTGGAACCATTCTAAAGTCGTGTATTGTAATAACATCATCATAATATGAAATAAGTGTCATAACATCCTCTTTGTATGCACTTAGGGTTTCATCATTTGTAGCAACTGGGTCCATATGTATTACTGCTTCACATCCAAGGAGTTCACGAAGACGTATTTCTGCGTTATCTATTTCATCATGAAGAGCAAAAACATCTTCATCTCCTGGAACCTCAGCATGAAGTGAAACAAAAAGTCGTCCTGGACCATAGTCATGAACAAT
>DCGS01000093.1:26162-29691 GCA_002314645.1 Ruminococcaceae bacterium UBA1772 | reverse complement strand
GCACCTGCATAACCATCTATATTTAGACTTGTAAAATAAGAAATAATCATTGAAACAAGGACTACTGTTGTAGAAGCTGTGTCTGAAAGGCTGTCTGCTGCAACAGACCTCATTGCAGTTGATTCTATTTTTTTACCAACTCTTGTATTATATACAGCCATATAAACCTTAATTAGAATTGATGCAACCATTATTCCCCCAGCAAGAAGGCTAGGTGTTATTGCCTCTGGATGTATAATTTTTGAAACTGAATCCTTTAAAAGTTCAAAGCCCATAAGGAGAATTGCAAAGGATACGGCAAGACCAGAAACATACTCAATTCTTCCATGACCAAACGGATGATCAAGGTCAGGCTTTTTTCCTGAAAGACGGAAGCCTAAAAGTGTAATTATACTTGAAGCTGCATCTGATAAGTTGTTAAAGGCATCTGCTGTAATTGAAACAGAGTTACTTATAACACCTGCAATGTACTTTCCTACAAACATAAGTAAGTTTAGGAAAATACCTACTATACTGCAAAGAGTACCATATGCACGTCTAACCGCAGGATTTTTAAAATCCTGGTTATCCTTAATGAAAAATTTTGAAAGTAATGTTACCACTTAAAGCCCTCTCTTTATTGTAACTGACCGTTAACACCCATTAGAGCACCTGGATATACCTCACAAATACATGTTGGAACTGCACTTTTAATTCCATATTTTGAAGAATCTGAAAGGCAAAGGCCATATTTCTGATTTGCTTCAGAAGATACAACAATTGCGCCAAGTCCTTCGGCCATTGCGGCTTTCTTCACTTCGTCAAAAAGCTTTATACCTACGGCATTTTTGGCATATTCTTCAGGTACTGAAAACTCAGAAACGTTGAGAATAACTGTCTCAAAACCTACGCTGTCAAGTATAACGCCTTTACAGGTCTTGATTTTTCCTGCAAGTGTCTCATTGTCATATGCCTCAAATGCCTTATCTGTAAGGCTTTTTGACTCTGAGACGTCCTTTATTGTCAAAGGAATTTCCTTTGGAACAGGCTTTTCCTCACCATTTGAATTATTGAGGGCTGCGGCATCCTCTTTTGAAATACCATCAGCCTCTTGTTCCTCTAAAGCTTTCTTTATTTCATCATCAAGGTTGAATGAAACTCCAGCCATTTTTTGATTGTATTCGTTAACTCTCTTTTCAGTGAGGAAATAGTCGCCCACACCAACAAGTCCAGAGAAAACTACGAATTCCGTAATGAAGAACACTATAGATGGAGATTTATTTTCTGATTCTGGATTTAGCTTTAAATCTATTCCTGTGAATGAATATATTGCAGTAATTGCTGTTAAGAACGCACCAAATAGAAGTGCTTCAATAACTACTGTTCTAAAGCGAGATCTTCTAGCTTCTTCCGATTGAGTTACATCAATAGGTCTAGAAAAGATATTTTCTGGAACCTTTGGTTTTTTACCTCTTTCAAGTTCAATGCGTTCAGCCTCTTCTTTTATTCTTTGAGCTGCATCCTTTTCTTTGTTTTCAGGATGTGGAGTAAAAAGGTCGTTCATTATGAATTCCTCCTTTAAATAGCTTGTAATAATTCTACTATAATTGCAATTTTTTAGCAACAATTCGTCTTTCAATTGACAATAAATTGTATTTTTAATAATATAGTATGGAATTTTAGGTAACATAACTTCATTTAGAAGGAGACTATTATGTTTGTAGACGTAGCAAAAATTAAAATAAAGGCTGGTAACGGTGGAAATGGCGCAGTTGCTTTTCACCGTGAAAAATACGTTGCCTCTGGTGGACCAGACGGCGGCGACGGAGGTCGTGGCGGAAACATCATTTTCCGTGTAGACACAAACCTCTCAACTCTTGCAGATTTCAGATATAAAAGAAAATACACTGCAAAGAATGGCGCAGACGGACGTGGTGCCCGTTGCAATGGTAAAAAGGGTGAAGACCTCGTAATTTCTGTTCCAAAGGGAACAATAATTCGTGAGGTCGAGTCAGGCACAATTATGGCCGACATGTCTGGCACAGATGAATTTGTGGCAGCAAAAGGCGGTAATGGCGGCTGGGGTAACAGCCACTTTGCAACACCTACCCGTCAAGCCCCACGTTTTGCTAAAAACGGAATGCCTGGAGAAGAATGGGAAGTTACCCTTGAGCTTAAACTCCTTGCAGACGTCGGCCTCTTAGGTTTCCCAAACGTTGGTAAGTCTACTCTTGTTTCCGTAGTCAGTGAGGCAAAGCCAATTATAGGCAACTATCACTTCACAACAATTACTCCAGTTCTTGGAGTTGTAAGTCTTGGCGAAGGCACTTCATTCGTTATGGCCGACATTCCAGGACTTATTGAAGGTGCGTCAGACGGCGTCGGCCTTGGACACGAATTCCTTCGCCACGTTGAACGTTGCCGTATGCTCGTACACATTGTAGACGTTGCAGGTAGTGAAGGAAGAGACCCTATTGAAGACTTTGAAGCAATTAACAAAGAGCTTCTAAACTTCAACCCTGAAATGGCTACACTTCCACAAATTGTTGCAGGAAACAAAATAGATATGGCAACAGACGAACAAATTGAAACATTTAAAAACTATGTTGAAGAAAAGGGCTATGAATACTTCAGCATCTGTGCTCCAATTCTTGAAGGAACTTCAGAGCTTATAAACGCTGTTGCTGCAAAGCTTGCAACACTCCCACCTATTAAAAGATTTGAATCTGAAGAAATTCCTCTTGAATTCCTTGAAAAGAAAAAAGCAAACGGATTCACCATCCGTGAAGAAGACGGAGTATTTATTATTGAGGCTGAATGGCTCATCCCTATTCTTTCTAAAATTGACTATGATGACTATGAGTCACTTCAATACCTTCAGCGTGTACTCGTTTCAAGCGGAATTGAAGCTGAACTTCAAAACCGTGGCATCCATGAGGGTGACACCGTTTCAATCTATGACATTGAATTTGACTACGTAAGCTAAGAGGTGAAAGTATGTCAAACAACGCAGACTCATACAGTCCATTAACACTGGCCTTTTTGGGCGACTGTGTATTTGAACTTTTTGTTCGTGAATACCTCGTTGAAAAAGCAAACAGACCAGCTGGTGAACTTCACACTGAAAAAGTTAAATATGTAAGTGCAAAAGCGCAGGCAAATGCCTATGAAATAATAGAGTCTCATCTGACTGAAAAGGAAATTGCCGTGTACAAACGTGGAAGAAATGCACATACTACTCATACACCAAAGAATATGACAAACGCTGAGTACCATAAAGCTACAGGGTTTGAAGCGCTCTTTGGATATCTTCACTTATCTGGAAACCACGACAGAGCTCGTGAGCTTTTCAACATAATTATGGAAGCTGGTGAAAAGAATTGAAAAACAAGTCATTAATTAAAGAAATAGTTCTTGATGCATTGTTTTTTATAGTCGGTTCTTTTATTTATGCTGCTGCAGTTAACGTATTTACTGCGCCTAATCATATTGCACCTGGTGGATTTACTGGTGCATCAACACTTATCAACTACTTAAGCGGACTTCCAAT
>DCGS01000093.1:15815-26031 GCA_002314645.1 Ruminococcaceae bacterium UBA1772 | reverse complement strand
GCTTCTACCCTGTTTATACTGGAGACAAATTGCTTGCCGCTCTCTTCGGTGGTGTCTGCTCTGGTGGCGGTGTTGCGCTCATCCTTTTCAGAGGTGCAACAAGTGGCGGTACAGACATACTTGCAAAGCTTCTCCGTATTAAATGGCCACACATTTCTATGGGTACCGTCATTATGATGTTTGACCTCATGATTGTTCTCATTTCTGGCCTTGTATACGGAACTCTTGAAAGTGTTCTTTATGCTTTCACAACAACATTCATGGCATCAAAAACTATTGATTATGTTCTTTACGGTCGTGGTTACGGTAAGGTTCTTACAATCTTCACTGACAACCCAATAGATGTTTCAAATGCCATAACAACAGAAATGGGACGTGGCGTTTCAATACTGGATGCAAAAGGAGCATACACAGGCAACGACAAAGCCATGCTCATTTGTGCAGTTAGAACTTCTGAAATTGCCAAGGTTACAAAAATTATTAAGCTCCACGACAGTAATCCTTTCATTATTGTTTCCGAAGCTTCAGAAGTATTTGGTGAAGGTTTTAAACCACTTAGAAAGAAAGACAACTAATTTGTTTTGTGTGGACAAAAATCCTATTTTATGTATAATAAATAAGTAATTATTTTTTGGAGGAATAACTCGTGTCAGGACATTCAAAATGGAGCACCATTAAACGTAAGAAGGGTGCAAACGACGCCGCAATGGCGAAGGTATTCACAAAAATCGGCAGAGAAATTGCCGTTGCTGTAAAGGAAGGCGGACCAGATCCTTCTTCTAACTCAAAGCTTAAGGGTGTTATTGCTAAAGCAAAGGCAAACAACATTCCAAACGACAACATTGAACGTGCCATTAAAAAGGCTGCTGGTGAAGGTTCAACAGACAACTGGGAAGAGAACATCTATGAAGGCTACGGTCCTTCAGGTATTGCTGTTATTGTTGAAACTCTTACAGACAACAAGAACCGTACAGCAGGTAACGTTCGTCACTACTTCGACAAGTTCGGTGGCAACATGGGACAGAACGGTTGCGTAGGTTTCATGTTCAACCGTTACGGCGTAATTGCCATTGAAAAAGAAGACGTAGATGAGGATACTCTTATGGAAGCTGCTCTTGAAGCAGGTGCAATTGACTTCCTTACAGAGGACGAAGATGTTTTCGAAATCAGAACTGAAGCAAACGACCTTGAAGCAGTTCGTGAAGCTCTTGAAGCTTCTAACTACACATTTGCAACTGCTGAAGTTCAGTACATCCCTACTACATACACAAAGCTTGAATCTGAGGATGATCTTAAGAACATGTCAAGAATGCTTGAAATGTTTGAAGATGATGACGACGTTCAGAACGTATGGCATAACTGGGAAAACGAAGAAGACGCAGAGAACCTTTAATTTGGAGGAAAGCTATGGAAACACGCGTTGCAGTAATCAGCATTATTGTTGAAAATCCCGCATCCGTTTCTTCTCTCAACAGTGTTCTTCACGACTTCAGTGACTACATTATTGGAAGAATGGGTATTCCTTACAAGACAAAGGGAATTAACATAATCAGTGTGGCTGTTGATGCTCCAATGGATGCCATTAACACCTTAACTGGAAAACTTGGAAATCTTGATGGCGTTACAGCAAAGGCTGCATACTCAAAGTCATAATTTTTGAGTTTTAAAACTAAATACTAAATTTTGCTCTAACACTAAAACCAAAGGGTTGAAGTGAAAGAAAATAAATTAAAACTTATTAAAGTTAGACCGTATTTTCAAAGAGCTGAAAATACGGTCTTTTTTTGGAAGGAAGATAATTATGGCAAACTATAACAAAGCATCTTTAAAAGCAGAAGAATTTATAAACCACGAAGAAATTCTTGAAACTTTAAAGTACGCTGAAAATAATAAAAACAATGTAGAACTCATTGACTCACTCCTTGAAAAGGCAAGACCAAAGAAAAATGGCAACGGCGTTACATGCGAGGGACTCACACACAGAGAAGCATCTGTTCTTCTTGCTTGTGACATTCCAGAAAAGGTTGAGGAAATGTACAAAATTGCAGAAGAAATAAAGCTTGCATTCTATGGAAACAGAATTGTAATGTTTGCTCCCCTCTACCTTTCTAACTACTGTGTAAATGGTTGTCTATACTGCCCATACCACTTAAAGAACAAGCACATTGCAAGAAAGAAACTCACACAGGAAGAAATTAGAGACGAAGTAATTGCACTTCAAGATATGGGTCACAAACGTCTTGCAATTGAAGCTGGTGAAGATCCTGTAAACAACCCTATTGAATACATCCTTGAGTCTATTAAGACAATCTATGGCATCCATCACAAAAATGGCGACATTCGCCGTGTAAATGTAAACATTGCCGCAACAACAGTCGAGAACTACAAAAAGCTCCACGATGCAGGCATTGGAACATACATACTCTTCCAAGAGACATACCACAAAGAAAGCTATGAACATCTTCATCCAACAGGACCAAAGCACGACTATGCGTACCACACAGAGGCCATGGACAGAGCAATGGAAGGTGGCATAGATGACGTAGGCCTTGGAGTTCTCTTCGGACTTGAACTCTACAAGTACGAGTTTGCAGGCCTCCTCATGCACGCAGAACACCTTGAGGCTGTACATGGCGTTGGTCCACACACAATAAGCGTTCCACGCGTTAAGCCTGCCGACGATATAGATCCAGACGAATTTGACAACGGCATTTCAGATGACATGTTCCTTAAAATCATTGCTTGTATTAGACTTGCCGTTCCTTACACAGGCATGATTATTTCAACACGTGAAGCACAAGACGTTCGCGCCAAAGCTCTTTCAATGGGTATTTCTCAAATCAGCGGCGGCTCACGTACATCTGTCGGCGGCTACACAGAAGAGGAACGCCCACACGACTCTGAACAGTTTGACGTATCCGACCAGCGTACTCTTGACGAGGTTGTTCGTTGGCTTATGGAGCTTGACCACATTCCTTCATTCTGCACTGCATGCTACAGAGAAGGTAGAACAGGAGACCGTTTCATGAGTCTCTGTAAGACTGGTCAAATCCTCAACTGCTGCCATCCAAACGCCCTCATGACACTCACTGAATATCTTGAAGACTACGCTTCAGACGAAACCAAGGAAATTGGCTACAAGATGATTGAGCGTGAACTAGAAAAGATTCCAAAAGACAAGGTAAAAGAAATTGCTAAGTCAAATATTCAGGATATTAAGAGTTCAAACAGACGTGACTTCAGATTCTAAGCTAGGAGAATAAATATGAGTCTAAACAGCACCCCATCCTCTGACAGAATTCATATAGGATTTTTCGGCCAAAGAAACGCTGGAAAATCTAGCCTTGTAAACGCCATAACAGATCAAGAACTCTCGGTTGTATCAGACACACTTGGTACAACCACAGACCCTGTACAAAAGGCAATGGAGCTTCTCCCCCTTGGCCCTGTTCTCATAATAGACACACCTGGTTATGACGACATGGGTGAACTTGGTGAAAAGCGCGTCAAGAAGACCAAGCAGGTTCTAAACAGGACTGATGTTGCAGTTCTTGTTGTTGACGCAACAAAGGGGCTCACAGAGGACGACAATGAGCTTTTAAATATAATTAAAAGCAAAGAAATTCCATATATAATTGCATATAACAAGTCTGATGAAATAAGTTCTAAATCAGAGCTTAAAAGTAATGAAATATATGTCAGTGCAAAAACAAAAGAAAACATACATGAAATTAAGGAACTAATTGGAAGTCTTAATGGAGTTGAAAACGAAAAACAGCTCCTAGGAGATTTAATAAACAAAAACGATTTCGTAATTCTTGTTACCCCAATTGATGGTTCAGCACCAAAGGGAAGAATGATTCTTCCGCAGCAACAAGCCATTAGAAATGTAATAGACAACAATGCTGTTGCAATTGACGTAAAAGAAACAGAACTTGAGGAGCTTCTAAAGAATCTAGGAAAAAAACCAAGTCTTGTAGTAACTGACAGCCAAGCATTTGGTATTGTTAAAAAAATAGTTCCAGAAGACATTCCTCTTACATCTTTTTCAATTCTTATGTCCAGATACAAAGGATATTTGACAGAAGCAGTAAAAGGGGTAAATGCCCTTTCAAGGCTTCAAGATGGTGACACAATTCTTATGGCTGAAGGATGCACCCACCATAGACAGTGTGAGGACATTGGAACATACAAGCTTCCTAAATTGATAAGGGAATATACAGGAAAAGAATTGAACTTCAAAACATGTTCAGGCACAGAATTCCCTGAAGATTTTGAAGGAATTTCACTTGTAATCAATTGTGGAAGTTGTATGCTTAACGAACGTGAAGTAAAATACCGAATGAAGACCGCGGTAGACGCTGGTGTTCCTTTTACAAACTACGGAACTGTTATTGCAGAAATAAATGGAATACTAGAAAGAAGCACCTGTATGCTTCCAGAAATAAAAGAATTATAAATAAAAACCAGTGGGCACCTCTGCTCACTGGTTTTTATTTGGTGTTAAAAACNNGTATAAAAAAATTTGGGAGATAGAATTATTAGGAGTCCACAAAACACTAGAATGGCAATATAGTTTTATTGAGTTAGCCCTTGCTAACCTGTGGACAAAAGAGTTAGCAGCCGAATGGGTTAGCGGCTACTAACTGCAACACTATTATAGTGTCAAGGGTGGGCATTGTCAATAGGTTTTAAAAAATTTATGCAACATTTGATCTGTTTGTTGGCTGAACACCAGGGAACATTTTAATTTCTGCTCTATGAGTTCTCTTAGCAGCAACTGGTGCCTGAGCCTTCTTTGGCTGGTAAGTCTTAGTAATATACTTCTTAACACAGAACTTTATGATTGCAAAGAATTCCTGCTCAAAAGCAATAAGCTTTTCTTCGTTCATATAACCGTATGCAATAAGTAAAACTACTGCTACCTCAAATAATACTTTAATTCCAAATCCTACTGTCATAATTATTCCTCCTAAAGGTTAATTTATATACCGAACGTTTACCGAACATTTGTTTTTTACAAGTTCATTATACACCCTACAGAACAAATGTCAACATAAATGTTCGGAAAATTTTTAGACAGTACCAAAAATGGTACATACGGCGTTTTGATTGACAAAACCTTCTGGTTTGTATTATTATATTTTGCGTTATTGAATATAGTATTATTATTAATTATATTAAGTAAGGGGTATGAGTTATGTATGAAAACCTCTGTATGAACTGCATGAAAGACATAGGTGAATTACCTCAATGTCCACATTGCAGAGCTCATAAAAATTCAACACAATTACCTCCATTTCTTCCTCATAGAGCAGTAATTGCTAATCGTTACCTTATAGGTAACGTTCTTGAGGCAAACGGAGACGGCGTTACATATATTGCCTTTGACATGGAAAGAAAGGCAACAGTTACTGTAAGAGAATTTCTTCCAGACACAATAGTTAAAAGAACAATCAACTCTTTAGAACTTGAAATAAAGCCTGGTAAAGAAAATAAATTTAATTCTTGCAAAAACGAATTCCTAGATATGTGGAGAAAACTCGCTCGTATGCGCGGTCTCTCTGCTCTTATTCTTGTAATAGACATTATTGAAGAGAACAATACAGCGTACGCTGTAAGTGAGTATATGGAAGGCTCTGTAACACTCAGAGACTACCTCCTCTCAAGCAAAACAGGTTACATGTCTTGGGAAGAAGCAAGAATTATGTTTATGCCTGTTCTCTCTACAATTTCAACCCTTCACTCAGCTGGAATTATTCACAGAGGTATTTCTCCAAATACTCTCTTAGTTGGTCCAGACAGAAAAATTAGAATTGCAGGATTTTCAATTCCAGAATGCAGAAATGTAAATACCGGAATTGCTGCTGAAATATTTGCAGGTTATGCTCCTGTTGAACAGTTCGGTGTTGACGCACCATCTGGTCCTTGGACAGACATTTATGCTTTTGCTGCTGTTCTCTACAGAGCTCTCATAGGAAGCACACCAATAGATTCTGTTGTTCGTATGAACAGTGACAGAATGATGATTCCAGCAAAATTTGCTGAAGCCATCCCTGCGTACGTTATTAATGCACTTATTAATGCACTTCAAATCATGCCAAAGGACAGAACAAAAACTATTGAACAGTTTAGAGCTGAACTTAGTGCTTCTCCAACAGAAGCCATGGCAGTTGACTATGAGGCTGAAAGAAGACGTACACCTAAGAAATCAGCACCTCAAAAAAGACCTCAAAATGGTCAGAAGCCAAAAAGAAAACCAGTTTCAAAAGGTGCTGCTAAAAAACCAACCGCTAAAAAGGGTAAATCAAATTTACCTCTTAAGTCTGACAACGATGTTCAAATGGCAGTTAAAGCTGGTTTAATTGCAGCTGCAGTACTTCTTCTTATCTTCATTATTCTCTGCCTCACAGTTCTCCGTGGACACATTGGCGTAGGCGGAGACACAGACACAACAACATCAGCATCACAAAGTGAAATGGTCCAGGTTCCAAAGTTTGTTGACAGAACCTATTCAAGTGTTAAGTCTCAGACAGACTACAACGTAAATTTCAACATTCAGGTTAAAGAAGAATATAACTCTGAAGTTAAAAAAGGTTATATCATTTCCCAAAGTGTTACTGAAGGAAAAGACGTTCCAAAGGGAACAACCATTGAACTTGTAGTGTCACTTGGCATTGAGCAAATAACAATGATCAACGTAGACGGCAAAACATACGAGGAAGCTTCAGAAGAACTTGAGAAGCTTGGATTTAAGGTTGAAAAGCTCAGCAAAGAAAACACTGGCGGAAAAACTTCTGGCACTGTAGCTTCTGCAACAATAAAGGAAGGAACTGAATGTGACAAGGGAACTCTTGTAAGACTTCAGGTTTGGACAGATCCAGAAACAACAGCCGCATCATCAGACGAATAAAAATAAAAGCTGTACTTCAAATGAAGTACAGCTTTATTTTTTATTGTTATTTGTTGTTTTACTGCTTTTATGCTTTATCTTTCTTCAATTGGTGTGTACTCACGAGGAGGACAAATTGACATATATGCTGGACGAATAATCTTACCAGAATTTATGATTTCCTCAAGTCTATGAGCACTCCATCCTGAAATTCTTGCAATAGCAAAAATTGGTGTGTAAAGCTCTGGTGGAAGGTCAAGCATTCTATAAGCAAAGCCACTGAAGAAGTCAACGTTTGCACAAATATTCTTGTACATAGTTCTGTTTCCTGCAATAATGCCAGGAGCAAGTCTTTCTACACTTTCATAAAGTGCAAATTCATCTTCAAGTCCCTTTTCCTTAGAAAGTGCTGAAACGAACTTTTTGAACATTCTAGCACGAGGGTCAGACTTTGTATAAATTGCGTGTCCAATACCATAAATAAGACCAGCGTTGTCAAATGCTTCTTTATTAAGGATCTTCTGAAGATAAGCTGTAAGCTCTTCTTCGTCTGTCCAGTCTTTTACGTTTGCCTTAATATCATCAAACATACGTACAACCTTAATGTTTGCACCACCGTGCTTTGGTCCCTTAAGTGAACCAAGAGCTGCTGCAACAACAGAATATGTGTCTGTTCCTGATGATGTTGTAACGTGTGTTGTGAATGTAGAGTTATTACCACCACCGTGCTCAGCGTGAAGTACAAGAGCCATATCAAGAACCTTAGCTTCAAGATCAGTAAACTTACTGTCTGCACGAAGCATGTGAAGAATGTTCTCAGCAGTTGAATAATCCTCACGAGGCGGATGAATGAAGAATGAGTCTCCATCATGGTAATATTTATAAGTTTGATATCCGTATACTGAAAGCTGTGGGAATAGTGCAATAAGTTCAAGGCACTGACGAAGTACATTGTCTACTGTAGTTTCATCAGAATTGTCATCATATGAATAAAGAGTAAGAACACTTCTTGAAAGAGTGTTCATCATGTCTCTACTTGGAGCCTTCATAATGATGTCTCGAACGAAGTGAGTTGGAAGATTTCTATAGCTTGCAAAAAGCTTTTTAAAGTCTTCAAACTCTTCCTTTGTTGGAAGCTGTCCAAATAAAAGAAGATAAACAACTTCCTCATAAGCATAATTGCTATCCTTTGGAAAACCAGCAATAATGTCTTCTACGCTGTAACCACGATATCTTAAGATACCATCAATTTCAACGTCGTTCCCATTTTCATCAATTTTTCTACCCCAAACCTCAGAAATTTCAGTAAGACCTGTAAGTACGCCCTTACCGTCAAGGTCACGGAGTCCTCTCTTTACGTTGTATTTCTTATAGAGAGTTGTGTCTATTGTACTATTGGCAACAGTCAGTTCGGAAAGAGATTTAATCTGCGATGTAATTGTTGAATAGTTGTCTGATAACTGCAACTACATTACCTCCTTCTGAAAATAGGTTAATATTTTAACACAACTGAGTGTCAATTTCAAATAGTTTCTAAATTAGATATGATTTTTACTAAATCATAGATTTGATTTCTGTATTTATCTGGGCGTTGTAAGAAGCCAAGGAATGAAAGAGCATTCTTCTTTTCCACTGGGAACTGATACCAAACACCAGGATTACATCTTGATGGAGACTTATAGAGTGTTGCTGCCTCATTAACTGGTGGTAATGAAGCCTCTGTATTCATAAATCCATCATTCTCATGCATTTTTGCAGATACAATATCCTTATCTTCATAATAGTTTTCATAGAATCCTATTAATAAAGAAATTGGGAAAAGAATTCCAGCCTTAAGTGTTGGAATTGTAACTCTGTTGAAGAAAGTCTTAGTTACGCTACCTGCAATAGATAAGTAATATGTATTTTCAGCAGAAATAAGTCTATTGTTAAGCTTTGTCATTTCATTAACGCCACAAGCTGCAATGACATTATCCCATCTACGATCAAGATACTTTTTAATTTGCTCATCATTGAACTTATAAGTAAGAAAAGGAATGTTTTTTTCATTTGCACCAACAAGGTCAAAGGTAAATCCATGTTGTGTAAGAGAAAATGCATCAAGATCATAAACAGATTTATTTTTTAACACGGATCTTATTTTCAAATATTCAAGTGCAATTCCTAATTTTACATAGTACTCTTGGAACTTGCTTATTTTACTTTCAAGAACCTGGAATGCTGAAATACCTTCATTAACACCTGCAACAGTAGTTACACAATGAACTAAGTTTTTGTAGCCGCCACGGAAGAGACCTGAAAGCTGAGCGTCATTTGTATATGACTTCTCTTCGTCTGAACCGTTATTAAGGAGTGTTACAAGAAGTCTTGCAACAGGAGCACCAAATCCAAAAGCAATTAAAGTAATCTTCTTTATTTGTCCTTCAGGAGTAAGAGTACCCCAATCTGGAATAAGTGGCTTCTCATATGTTTTACCATATCTTGCGTGGCCAAACTTTCTTGAATGAGCCTCACCGTAGTCAACAGTGCCACCAACAATTTGTGCGTAGAGTTCACAAGTTCTGTCCCATACACTTGAAAGGAAACCAAACTCTGCTGTATAGCATTCAAGACCCATGTCCTTAATAATATTTTCTGCATTACCTGCTGTTGTTCCAATGGCAGGTAAATATTTTGCAATTTTTGTACTTGTATTATAAGCTGTGAATCCTGGCACTAAGATGACAGGATAAGCATTCTTATGTTTAAACATTTAAATACCCCCGTAACATGGATTATAGACTGTTAATTTCAGCAGCGTGATTATAGTAGAAGTTTGTAATATCCTTCTTGGAAATACCCCAGCCGCAGAAAGTAAGATGATCCATATCCATCTTGCCCATCTTGTACCAAATACCAGTTTTAATCTGATCTACCATAGCAAAATCAGTTGAGAGTTCATTCTGTGGAGCCTCACCTGATGCTGTGTTTATAATTCCATCATTTTCAAGCCATTCTGGTTCAAGAACTAAGTCACGTATTGCGTCCTCTTTGTAAGAACCAATGAGAAGTGCTGAAAGCTTAAAGATTAAAAACATGTTCTTGTTTGGTCTATAATTACCAGTAATACCTGCATGTGTTCTACTTCCAGTATATGAGAAGTAGTAAACGCCTGGATAACATTTAATGTGAGAATTAAGTTCTTTAGCGCCTTCAATTGAAAGGTCATAGAAAATATTGTCCTTTGAATTTGCAAGTTCCTTTACTCTTTCAAAGTCAATTGGTGGTGGAGTTTTAGAATCTGGTTCTGAAGTAAGAGACCATTGGTCAAACTTAAAGTCATAA
>DCGS01000093.1:13801-15663 GCA_002314645.1 Ruminococcaceae bacterium UBA1772 | reverse complement strand
GACTCACTATAAACCCAATCAACCTTTCCACCAGTGAAAAGTGGTGAAATGTCAGAAGGATCTGTAACAGCTCTTTCAGCCTCTGAACCCTCTGCAAGAAGAGTAATAAGAAGTCTTGTTGTAGCACCGCCAAAGCTGTGACCAACAAAGTTTACCTTCTTAATTTGTCCATTTACCATTGGCTGTCCCCAGCCCTCAAAGAGTGGCTTATCATATGTACGACCATAACGCTTATGACCAAAACGTTCTGAGTGAGCTTTACCGTAGTCAACACGTGTACCTGTAAGTTGTGCGTAAAGTTCGCATGCTCTGTCCCAAGCACTTGAATATGGTCCAACTGCAGCAGCGTATGATTCTACTCCATTTTCAGTTAATCTCTTTGTAATACTGCCACCTAAAAGTCCGAAATAAGGGGCAATATCATTAACACGGCTTCCTGGTCCATAACCAAACATGCCATGTACAAAGACATATGGATAATTCGTTTTGAATTCCATTGTTTTTACCTCCACAAAATGCGCTTAAACTATCTCCATTATTTAGAAAATATACATTTAAAAATATACCATTTTATAGGTACAAATGTCAAACTATTTGGACACGCCAGACAAGAAAAGTTTAAAGCATTCAAGCAGAGAAATTTCACGTATTTCGTCAGGTGCTACAAGGTTTACAGTTTTCACGAGTTCATTCCCCGCAAAAAACTCAACTTTGCCAAGCACTTGCCCCGCTTCAACTGGTGCTGTAACGTCCAAGGCAAGAGTAATTTTCTGGTCAATTTTCTTAGCATTTTCAACGGACACAAGAGCAAGGCTTGTTGGTGGAATTACAGGCTTTATTTTCTCAACCATCGCCCTTTTAACATGTACGTCAGTAATGAGCGATTCATCCACTGTCAAAGGCACATTTGTAAAGCTGGCAAACCCAAAGTTTAGAAGTGCTTTCGCATCTGAAAAACGGTCATTACTTGTAGGGGCACCCATTACAACTGCAATCAAATGCATGTTGTCTCTTTTTGCAGATGCAGAAAGACAAGAACCAGCCTTTGACGTTGTACCAGTCTTAAGTCCTGTACATCCGTCATAAAACCTTACAAGCTTATTTGTGTTCGTGAGCTCTGTTTCACCGTTTCTAAGCGTATCCATCCATACGGTTGAATACTTCGTAACCCACGTGTGGGAAAGTAGTTCGCGTGACATTATGGCTATATCTTTGGCGGTGGTCAGGTGTTTCTCTGCTGTGTCATCAAGGCCCGTGCAATTTTCAAAATATGTATTTGTCATGCCAAGTTCACGGGCCCTTTCATTCATAAGAGAAACGAACGCAGTTTCGCTTCCTGCCACCGCCTCACCGAGCAACGTGCACGCGTCATTTGCAGAGCCAATAAAGGTGGCTTTTAGAAGGTCATCCACAGTCATCTTCTCCCCTTCTTTAAGCCATATTTGTGAGCCACCTTTTGAACAGGCGTCAGGGCTTGCAACAAGTTCTGTTTTAAAGCCAAATTTGCCTGTATCTATTGCCTCTGCAGTTAGCAAAAGGCTCATTATTTTTGTAACAGAAGCAGGATAAAGTTTCTTGTTTTCATTTTTTGCAGCAAGTATTTTTCCGCTGTCCGCATCCATAAGGATGTAGGACTGAGACTTCTCGTCTATTGGTGCTGGCTGCGCCTTAACCACTGGGTTAAAACCAAGCACCAAGCTTAGACACACAAAAGGAATAAACAAGATTTTTAAGATATGTTTTTTCAAAAAAATCACCCCTTAAATTTTATTTGTTTTGGGGTAAAATTATGCCTTCTTGCATAAAGGCTTTTTGAAGTTTATAATACACCGTATGAATGTTTATTTTTATACTTTAGGATG
>DCGS01000093.1:7074-13705 GCA_002314645.1 Ruminococcaceae bacterium UBA1772 | reverse complement strand
GTAAATTCATGCACAGTTACGGCGAACAGTGACCAGAAAACACGTCAGGCTGTTCGTCGATTTAAGCGTGCAAAAAATGACGTCATAGTAGTCCTTGTCGGTTGTATGCCACAGGCATTCCCAGAAAAGGCAGAAGAACTCGTTTCTGCCGACATTGTAACGGGAAACAAGGACCATAAAAAAATTGTAAACCTCATTGAACAATATAAAGAAAAAAATGACAGAGTAATAGAAATTGATCGCCACGAAAAGGGTGACAAATTCGAGGACTTTAGCATTTCTTCCTTTGAAGGCAGAAACAGAGCCTTTATAAAAATCCAGGACGGATGTGACAGGTACTGTTCCTACTGCATTATCCCAACTTCAAGAGGACGCTCACGCTCAAGAAGTCTTGAGTCTTTAAGTGAAGAGCTTGACAGCATAAAAAAGAACGACTTCAAGGAGGTCGTTCTTGTAGGAATAAACTTCTGTTGCTATGGCCTGGACATTGGACATACTTTTGTAGATGCAATTGAACTTGCATGCTCAAAGGGCTTTGACAGGGTTAGAATTGGCTCTCTTGAGTTTGACAACATTTCAGATGAAGCCATTTCTAGAATGGCAAAGCTTGAAAACTTCTGCCCGCAGTTCCACATTTCACTTCAAAGTGGATGTGACAACACCTTAAAGGCAATGAATCGCCACTACACAAGCGCAGAATACAAAGAGCTTTGTGAAAAGCTTAGAAAGAACTTCAAGGACACTTCAATTACAACCGACCTTATGGTTGGATTCCCAACTGAAACAGACGAGGACTTTGAGGCCTCCCTTAATTTTGCAAAGGAAATAGGCTTTGAAAAAATTCACGTCTTCCCATATTCAAGACGTGAAGGAACAAAGGCTGCAGAAATGAAGCCACAGGTCCCAGGTCCAGTGAAAACCGAACGCGCTCACAGAATGATAGAAACCGCAAATGAAATTCGTGAAAAATTCTTCCAGGAACAGGTTGGAAAAACAGTCGAAGTTCTGTGCGAATCCTATGACGAAAAAGACAAAATGTGGGCTGGATACACAAAAAATTATACCCCAGTAAAATTCCCTGGAGAAACGGATTTAAAAAACCAGTTAGTCCAAGTTAAAATTACTGGAGTAGATGTAGAAAACGACGTAGTTATAGGAATTATATCATAATAATTTCGTCTTTGTATTCAGTACCGCAAGGCAAAATGCGCGGAGTTGAAAGGTTGTAAAGGTCTGTTGCTTTACACTCTAGTTCAAATACACGATTAGCCTCTTTTGACAGCTCACTTATGTGGGCTGTTTTTGTTATAACTGGGAGCTTTGCGAACTCTTTTGCCATTTTTAAAACCTCGCGTCCACGCTCGTTCATACCAAGGATTCGGATATACTGGGCTCCAAGCTTTATATCCTCTTCTGAAAGGCCTAAAAAGAGTGAAGAAATAATTCTACGAATTCTGGAGTGAGTATATCTTTTAGTCTTAATTATGTCGTAAAGTTCCTCGAGCGATGTAGCTGTTTTTATAGCATTATAAATTCTACTTTCAAGTCCCTCAGAAACATCTGGGGCATTTTTTATATCCTCTTTTGAAAGATTACGAAGAATTCCAAGAATTGCCCTTTCACCCTCATCTAGTGTTGCAGGTGCACGACCTACAGAGCACATTTCAAGAAAGGCATTCTTACTTTCTACAGGAATGAAGTCAAATGCGCTCTCATCCTTCTGTTCAAGAAGAGTTCTTATTGTAGAGGCACTTGCAAAGGAACCGTTTTTGGAGGTTGAATCATGATCAACCTTTTCACGTTTAATAGGCATGAGTTCCATATTAGGGTTTATTTTATTCCTTGCCTTAATATACTCAACTGCAAGAATGTTATTTGGCTTTGTGAGGACTTCTGAAATTTCTTCTCCATACACTTCTCTTACAGCTGTTTCCCTTGCTGTGGCGTAGTTTACGCCACCCTCAAGCTCTCTTTTAATTATGGTGTCCACTCTTTCGTCTAGGACTGCCTCTGCCGCTTTTAAAAGAAGTTCCTTGTCATCATTCTCAACACCAAAAGCAATGGCGTCACACACGCCAAGGGCGTCAAGTATTTGGACGCCACCTCTTGCAAATCTTTCAGCTGTTTGAGTTGCAATGTTTACTGGAAGTTCAATTACTAAATCAGCACCTCCAAGGAGTGCTGACTTTGCCCTCTGTCTTTTATCCATAATTGCAACGCTACCGCGCTGCACGAAGTTTCCGCTCATTACCACAACAACATGGGTAGCCCCAAGCTCGCGGCATTTTTCAATCATAAGTTTATGACCGTTGTGAAATGGATTATATTCAGCAATAATGCCAACTACCTTCACAAAAATCACCTCATTTCCCTTATATTCTAATAATTATCGAAAACTTTTTCAATTAATACTTTATTTATTTAATCTTTTCTTATATTATATACTTACATTTAACTTATACTATTAAGAAAGGCGAAAGCTAAATGAAGATATTAGTAATTAATTGTGGTAGTTCATCTCTCAAATATCAGCTCATAGATATGACAGATGAATCTGTCATTGCAAAAGGACTTTGCGAAAGAATAGGAATTGACGGTCAGGTAACTTGTAAGACTGCAGACGGCAGAAAGCATGCATATGACGTTGACCTTCCTACTCACACAGAAGCATTCTATGAAGTAAAGAAGGCTTTACTTGAAGGCGCTTGCAAGGTAATTGACTCACTTGATGAAATTGCCGCTGTAGGACACCGTGTAGTACAGGGTGGCGCTCTCTTCCATGAAAGCTGTCTTGTAACAGATGAGGTTGTTCACGGAATTGAATCGCTCATTGAACTTGCTCCTCTTCACAATATGGCTCACCTTCAGGGTATTCACGGTTGTACAGAAGTATTCGGAGAAGACTTCCCACAGGTAGTTGTATTTGACAACGCATTCCATAGCACAATGCCTCCAAAGGCATATATGTTTGCTCTTCCATATAAGTACTATGAAGAGTACAAGGTTAGAAAGTATGGTTTCCACGGAACTTCTCATAGATATGTTAGCAGCAGACTCGCTGAAATTCTTGGTGAGTCTCTTGAAGGCAAGAAGGTAATTATTTGTCACCTTGGTAATGGTTCTTCCCTTACAGCCATTAAGGACGGAAAGGTTATAGACACTTCAATGGGTCTTACTCCTCTTGACGGCTTTATTATGGGTTCACGTTGCGGTGCGGTTGACCCATCTGCCATTACTTATGTTCAGGACCTTGAACAGCTTACAACTGGTCAAATGGACGCTCTCCTCAACAAGAAGTCAGGTCTTCTTGGTGTTTCAGGAGTTTCATCTGACTTTAGAGATGTTTTAAAGGCAAGACACGACGGCAACGAAAGAGCTGCTCTTGCAATAGACATGTTCTTCTATCAGATTACCAAAGTTCTTGGTTCATACGTTGCAGCAATGGACGGTGTTGACTACATCTGCTTCACAGCAGGTATTGGTGAAAACAGTTCACTCACACGTTGGGAAGTATGTAAGAGTCTTACATACCTTGGTGTTGAACTCGATGAAGAAGCTAACTCAACAATTGCTGAAGAAATCAAAATTTCAACAGACAACTCAAAGGTTGGCGTGTATGTAATTCCAACAAACGAGGAACTTATGATTGCTCGTGACACAATGAACATTGTAAAGGGCCTTAAAAAATAAGATAAAAAAATAATCCCCACTCAAATGAGTGGGGATATTTTTATGTCTTATTTAAGCACGTTAGATCTGTCAACATAAGATGTATGTAAAATCTCATGTGCCTTATGGCTATTTGGCTCTCCTAAGTACTCCTTATAGAAAAGTTGAACAGCTTCATTGTGATGTGACTTTCTCTTTGGAAGATCCTTATCCTCCTGATAGATAACCTGTGTACGAAGTGCAGGTACATCTATTGTTTCACGAACCCAGTTTGGCTGAACTGGCTGTCCACCACCGTTTACACATCCGCCTGGGCAACCCATAACTTCAATGAAGTGGTAATTCTTTCTACCAGCCTTAACGTCTTTAAGAAGCTTCTTAGCATTGCTCATACCACTAGCAATTGCAACGTTAATTTCCATATCATTAACCTTGTATGTAGCTTCCTTTATGCCGTCTGCGCCACGTGTTTCTACGAAGTCATACTCTTCATTGTCCTTGCCTGTAAGTACATCTACAACTGTACGAAGAGCAGCCTCCATAACACCACCTGTTGCAGCAAAGATAACAGCTGCGCCTGTGCCTTCACCAAGTGGATTGTCGTATTCCTCATTTGGAAGTCTATCCCAAACAAGGCCAGCGCGCTTAATCATCTTTGCAAGCTCTCGAGTAGTAAGAGCGTAGTCAACATCAGGTACACCTGCTGCTGACTGGTCGTCACGACCAACCTCAAACTTCTTAGCTGTACAAGGCATAATTGAAACAGAAACAATGTTCTTTGGATCAATATTATTTCTTTCAGCCCACCATGTCTTAATTGTAGCACCAAACATCTGCTGTGGTGACTTACATGTTGAAAGGTTAGGAATGAATTCTGGATAGAATGTTTCGCAGTACTTAATCCATCCTGGAGAACAGCTTGTAATCATTGGAAGTACTCCGCCGTTCTGAATACGGCCAAGAAGCTCTGTTCCCTCTTCCATAATTGTAAGGTCAGCTGAGAAGTTTGTATCAAACACCTTGTCAAATCCAAGACGACGAAGTGCTGCAACCATCTGGCCCTTACCCATTGTTCCAACTGGCTTACCAAAAGCCTCTGCAATTGCTGCACGAGTAGCTGGAGCTGTCTGAACAACAACAGTCTTCTCAGGGTCAGCAAGTGCTGCAAAGATTTCATCTATTTGATCATGCTCAATGAGGGCCCCTGTAGGACAAGCCTCAATACACTGACCACAGTTAATACAAGCAACATTTGAAAGTGGATTTTCAAATGCACAGCCAATTTCTGTGTCAAAGCCTCTGTTGTTTGCGCCAATAACAGCTGTCTGAGTCTTACAAGCAGCTACGCAACGACGGCAAAGAATACACTTTGAATTGTCTCTGATAATTGAAGGTGAACTTTCATCATACTGAACATCTGTCTTAACGCCAGTGTAGTGTTCAGTGTCTACGCCATAATCCTTTGCAAGCTTCTGTAGTTCACAGTTTCCACTTCTGTCACATGAAAGACATGAGCAGTTGTGGTTTGAAAGAATAAGTTCTATTGTCTTCTTTCTTGACTTTAAAACTCTTTCAGAGTTTGTTGTAATTTCCATGCCCTCATTTACAGGCATTACGCAAGATGCTACAAGAGTACGAGCACCCTTTACTTCAACAACGCAAATTCGGCAAGCGCCAATTTCGTTTTTCTCTTTCATGTAGCAGAGAGTTGGGATTTCATAACCCATCTGTCTACATGCTTCAAGAATAGTTGAACCAGCTGGCACACTCATAGGAGTGCCATTGATTGTAATATTAACCATATCCATTTTCAGCACACTCCTTCCTTATTCCTTAACAATTGCACCGAACGCACAATTGTCAATACAAGCGCCACACTTAATACATTTTGTTGTATCAATAACATGTGCTTCCTTAACGTTACCGCTAATTGCGTTAACTGGGCAGTTTCTAGCACACTTTGTACAACCCTTACACTTATCTTCCACTACGCGGAATGTAAGAAGGTTCTTACATACGCCTGCTCTACACTTCTTGTCAACAATATGCTCAACATATTCTTCACGGAAGTGACGAAGAGTAGAAAGAACTGGGTTTGGAGCTGTCTGTCCAAGACCACAAAGTGAGTTGTCTTTAATATATGCTGCAAGCTCTTCAAGCTCATCAAGGTCTTCCATTGTACCGTTGCCTGAAGTAATCTTTTCAAGAATTTCAAGCATACGTCTTGTACCAATACGACAAGGTGTACATTTACCGCAAGACTCATCTACTGTGAAGTCAAGGAAGAACTTAGCAATATCAACCATACATGTATCTTCGTCCATTACAATAAGTCCGCCTGAACCCATCATTGAACCAAGAGCTAAGAGGTTATCATAGTCAATTTCAACATCAATGTGTTCTGCTGGAATACATCCGCCTGAAGGGCCACCACTTTGAGCAGCCTTAAACTTCTTACCGTTTGGAATGCCTCCACCAATTTCTTCAACAATCTGTCTGAGAGTTGTTCCCATAGGAACCTCAACAAGACCTGTGTTGTTAATCTTACCACCAAGAGCAAATACCTTTGTACCCTTAGACTTTTCAGTACCAATTGATGAGAACCAATCAGCACCCTTAAGAATAATCTGTGGAATGTTTGCATATGTCTCAACGTTGTTAAGAACTGTTGGTACTCCGAAGAGACCCTTAACAGCTGGGAATGGTGGACGTGGACGAGGCTCACCTCTGTGACCTTCAATAGAAGTCATAAGAGCTGTTTCCTCACCGCATACGAAAGCACCAGCACCAAGTCTAATTTCAAGGTCAAAATCAAAGCCTGAATCAAAAATGTTCTTACCAAGAAGACCATATTCCTTTGCCTGACCAATAGCAATTTTAAGTCTATGTACAGCAATTGGATACTCAGCACGAACATAGATGTAACCCTGGTTTGCGCCAATTGCATAACCAGCAATTGTCA
>DCGS01000093.1:0-7002 GCA_002314645.1 Ruminococcaceae bacterium UBA1772 | reverse complement strand
TCCATGAATGCACCTGGGTCACCTTCGTCGGCGTTACAAGCAACAATCTTTTCATCTGACTGAGATGCAGCAGCGAAAGACCACTTTCTACCTGTTGGGAATCCTGCACCACCACGGCCACGAAGACCAGATGCTAAGATTTCATCTATTACTTCACTTGGCTTCATTTCTGTAAGAACCTTACCAAGTGCTCTATAACCATCCATTGCAATATATTCATCAATATTCTCTGGATCAATTACACCACAGTTGCGAAGTGCAATACGCATCTGTGACTTATAGAATGCAGTGTCATTAAGTGAAACATTTGAAAGGTCAATTTCACTTGTGTCTACATCCTTGTATTCAAGACGTGTAACAACACGACCTTTAAGAAGATGCTCTGAAACAATTTCAGCTACATCGCTCTCTTTTACTTGGCTATAAAATGTTCCATCTGGATAGATTATAACAACTGGACCAAGTGCACAAAGTCCAAAGCAACCTGTGCGAACAAGCTTAACTTCATCCCCGAGACCCTGAGCTACTATTTCCTTCTCAAAAGCCTCAGATACAGCTTTACTTCCTGAAGAAGTACAGCCTGTTCCGCCACAAACAAGTACCTGTGAACGAATCATTTATACTCCTCCTTATGAATTAGCAATTGTGTACTCAGCCACAACTTTGCCGCCTTTAATATGTTCTTCAACAATACGCTTAGCCTTCTCTGGTGTAAGCTTTACGTATGTAACCTTCTCTTTGCCTGCTTCATAAACCTCTGCAACTGGCTCGTACTGACAAATACCAATGCAGCCTGTCTGTGAAACTCTTGCCTTTTCTGTAAGACCCTCCTCATTTACAGCCTCAACGAAGCTCTGAAGAACTGGTCTTGCGCCAGCAGCAATACCACAAGTTGCCATACCAACAACAATACGGATTGCATCTGAGTCCTCACGAAGAACTACCTGGCTTTTCATTCTATTACGAATTTCTTCGAGTTCTGCCAAAGATTTCATTTTAAAAATCAATCCTTTCATATTCCTCTTTAAGGGAATCTGTCATCCATAAAATAATTTCTGGAGAATCCAATGGAACATCTGCTCCAAGGACCTCACGTATCTGCGATGTATCCAAACTCACAAGCCCATTCACCGTCTTATGTTCAAAAAGAAAATCAATTTCTGGTGAGCCGGATATAAGAGTTGTTACGGTAGATACAATGTCCCCAAGTTCTATAAAATCTATGTGGTTTTTATAAAACAGTGCGGTTATTTCTGTACCGTGATTTTCTAGGTCTTCTTTAATACTTCTAGACTCTACAGTAAGACTACCTCCCGTCTGTTCGGCTTCAAGCTTAAAAAGCGGGATTCCAAGTCCTACACTTCTTGTAGTTCTAGTCGTGTAAAAAGGATCCACAACGTGCATCACGGTTTCTTCATCCATACCGCAGCCGTCGTCAATTATTTTAATTTCAAGTGTTTCTTCTGTTTCGTTTATAAGTATTTTTATGAGCGATGCATTCGCTGTAACAGAGTTCTTTGCAACATCCAATATGTTAAGAGATAATTCTTTCATACACCTTCACCTCTTAAATGTCGGAAAACTTCAGCACGTATTTCCTTTGAACTTTCGTGTTCTGGAAGCTCCAAAAATGCCATTCTATCTTTTATCCAAAGAAGATAGTGCGCGTCAGAACCAAACATTATTTCCTTTTCTTTTAAGATTGGATATTTTTCTAAATACTCTGGAACCTTTTGAAGGTCGGAGAATTCCGCCTGCAAAAAGTTTGGATATTCTGGGAAGGTTCCCAAAATGGCAATTGTGCCATTTGACTCTCTATCTATATGAGCAGGATAACAAATGCCCCCGTATTTCGAAACAAATTCAAGAGAATTATCTATGGAAATATCTGTTGCATTGGTAAGGAAGTTTTCCTCTATACCAATTACATTGTCATCCTCGTCCATAATTAGTTGGTTACCAAACACCTCAACCTTATTTGGTATTAGCATTCGGTGAGACTGAATATCCGAGTCAAAATCAAGTGCTGCCTCAAGTTCCTCAAACAGACATACAACGTGTATGTCTTCTGATGTTGTAAGTTCCATACCAGCAATTGGCGTTATGCCATAGAAGTCTGCTGCTTTAAAAAAAGCGGGACAATTCTTTACGCTGTTATGGTCCGTTAAGGCGACTATATCAAGCCCCGCAAGCTTTGCTACGCCGCAAGCGCTTGACGGAGTCATGTCGTCGTCGCCACAAGGAGACAGACATGAATGCATGTGAAAATCATAGAAATATTTTTTCATGATAAAAGTACCGCCGTCTCATATGCAGAGAGTTCTGTCATAAGAACGTTTACGCCTTTTTCTTTTGCGCTAGACACTATTTCATCTGTAAGTGTTACTCCCTCACATAGAATTACAGTTGAAACATCACAAAGAGATGCAACTGCAAGCACGTTAATGTTTGACATTATTGTTATCCATGCGTTGTCAGGAGAAGCCTTACCCATAACCCAGCTTAAAAGGTCTCCAATGTAAACACCGTGTACCTCACGTTCTGGCTCAGGCATTGCAATTACAGAAAACTCTTGTCTTTCTGAAAGTTCTTTTACTGTCATTTTTCTTCCGCCTTTTCCTTCGCGATTTTTTCTAGCGAATACTTTATAAGACAGTCGTCTACTTTAGATTCACCCCTTACACAGTCCTCAGCAAAGGCCTGGCAAGAAGGAGCTCCACAGGAGCCGCAGTCAATTCCTGGTAATGATTCAAGAATAACCTGAATTTCCGACATCATTCTCATTGACTCTGAAAGACTGTCACTGAGTTTGTTTATTGAACGATATTCAGGAATTGCATCTAAGATAAAGTCAGGTGGCACGAACTTGTCGTCCTCATCCTCCGGTGAGTAAAGCGAAACTGGAAGATATTTTCTAAGAGCACGAAGACGTGCCTTAGCAACATATGGGTTTTCAACTGACATTACTCCGCCAACGCAGCCACCAGGACATGCGTTAAGTTCAATAAAGTCAAGCATTGGGAAGTTTCCATCCTCAAGCTGGTCTAAAACCCTGATTATGTTATCTACGCCATCCGCCGCAAGGAACTTGTCATTTAAAAGAGCTGTTGATTCTCCGCCAGAAGATGCCCATGAAAGACCTATTCTTCCCGACTCAGAAGATACATTTGGAGAATTGTCTCTCTTCATAACTGAAAGAAGTTGGAAATAGATGTCACTAATTGAAACCACTTCATCCACTTCACTCTTATAGTCCCCATATCCGTTACGAACATAACTTACCTTTGCAGGACAAGGAGAAATGAAATATACCTTAATGTCCTCTGGAGAAAGATTTGGATGTTCATCTAAGGCTTTTCCCTTTGCCATTTTTGCAGCCACCTCCATAGGTGGAAGCATTGGCAATACGTTTTCCTTAAGAGAAGGAAAACGAAGAGAAATAAGTCTTAACGCAACTGGACAAGCGGAGCTTATTACTGGTTTTTTTACTCTATCTAGATTCATATATCTGCGAGTATAGGCAGATACCATTTCTGCACCTTTTGCAACTTCAAAAACATCGTCAAAACCAATGTCCAAAAGACCTTGAATTACATAGCTTGCATCTTCAAGATTTTCAAACTGTCCATAAAGTGTGGGAGCGGGAAGTGCAATTTTATACTTCTTTGAATCTGTAACATCATCCTTATCAAACTTATCAAAGTTTGACTTCTTTGCATGATGTGGACAAATTCTTATGCACTGACCACAGTCAATACATCTATAAGAACTAATAACTGCAATTCCATCTCTTATTCTTATGGCTTCGGTTGGACAATGCTTAATGCATGTTGTACATCCAGTGCATTTACTTTTATCAAGCGAAACAGAATGTGTATATGTATCCATAATAAAATCCTTATGCGTTAATATTTACTGTCATAGTAATTGTTGTACCTTTTCCAACTTCAGATTCAATGACCATGTCGTCGGTATACCTCTTCATGTTTGGAAGACCCATACCAGCGCCAAAGCCTAATGAACGAACCTGATCAGAAGCGGTTGAATAACCCTCCTGCATTGCAAGAGAAACATCTGCAATACCAGGACCATGGTCAGAAAGAACAATGATAACCTTGTTCTCTGTTATTTCAACATCAGCACATCCGCCACCAGCGTGAATGACCATGTTGATTTCACCCTCATACATTGCAACGGAAACCTTCCTAATTATTTCAGGTGAAAGGCCCAGTTCTCTAAGTGTCTTTTTTACCATAACAGAGGCTCTACCTGCAGATGTGAAATCTTCACCGTCTACATCGTAGTGAAACTTTACTCCGTCACTCACTCCTTGTGTCCTCCCTTCAATCCATTCCCAAATAGGATTCCACAAGATTCGTATGCTGATAAATCAGTTGACATAAGAACCATTTCGTTGTCATTTGCAAGTTCAATCATTTCTGGTGTTGGCTTCTTACCATTAGCAAATACAACACATACCATATCCATCATTTCGGCAGTTCTAACTACCTGTGCATTTACAAGGTGTGTTACAAGTACAGCCTGTTCTTTTTGATAAGCAAGTACATCGCTCATCATGTCGCTACAAGATGCTGAATAAACATGCTTGCCGAGGCAATCCTCATTACAAAGCACAGTAGCTGAAAGTAATTCCTTTATTGTGACTATTTTCATATTATTACCTGCCAAACTAGATTTTTAATAGATTACATGTTTTTATACTTCTCAATGATTTCAGGAATGTCATCTGGTACTAAACGGCCATAAACATCTTCATTAATCATCATTACTGGTGCAAGACCGCAAGCACCTATGCAGCGGCATGCTTCAATTGAGAACTTTCCATCTGGTGTGCATTCGCCAGGTCCAATACCAAGCTCTGCGCAAATCTTGTCAAGAACGTCTTGAGCACCCTTTACATAACAAGCGGTTCCAAGACAAACACTAATTTGATATTTACCCTTAGGAGAAAGGTTAAACATTGAGTAGAATGTAGATACTCCGTAAACCTCCTCAATTGAAATACCAAGCTTATCTGCAATAATCTTCTGTACTTCAACTGGTAAATAGCCATAGATGTTTTGAGCTTCTTGCATGATTGGCATAAGACATCCTTTGACGTCTCTGTTCTGCTCAATTACTTCAAGTAATTTTGCTTCCTGTTCTGGTGTGCCAGAAAAAGGAATTTGGCTGATTTTTTTCTTCATTTTGTACTCCTCTCCGAAACCTTGTCGGCCTCAAATTTTAAAACTTCTCCCAATTAGCATTATACTTTAAATCCAGACGCATTATCAATGTAAACTGTCAAAGAATTGGACAAAATGAGTAAATTGTTTGTGAACTTTGACAAAATCTTACACAAACATCTTTAATGCAATATCATTAATTGTTAAGGTGTTGTCAATTGGACTTTTTCGTTCGCAATATAAACAAAAAAAGACTGCAGCTTTCGTCAACTGCAGTCTTCATTTATTCAGTTAAGATTCCTCAAACCCTTCTGTGCTCTCTTTCATAAAGAGAACTTTTACAGTCATAAGAATAAGTCTAATATCTGTTCTTATTGAATAGTTTTCAATGTAGAAAAGGTCAAGCTTTAATTTGTCATATGCTGTGGTGTTGTATTTACCATAAATTTGAGCATAACCCGTAAGACCGGCTTTAACCTTGTGTCTGTAGCCAAACTCCGGAATATCCTCCGTGTACTGCTCAACATTTTCAACGCATTCAGGTCTTGGACCAACGACTGACATTTCGCCCTTGAGTATGTTGAATATTTGTGGGAATTCGTCCATTCTGCATGCACGAATAATCTTACCAACGGGCGTAATTCTGTCGTCGTCTACTGTAGCCGAATGAGCCCTACCGTCTCTGTCGGCATCCGCATTAACCTTCATGCTGCGGAACTTAACAATTTTAAACACTTTGCCGCCTCTTGTAACTCTGTCCTGTTTGAAGAATACAGGGCCACCATCCTGAAGCTTTATTGCAAGTGCTGTAATAAGCATTGGAATGGCCATAACTATAAGGCCAATAAGAGCAACGAAAATATCAAGGATTCTTTTAACGAAACGTTGTTCATATGTCAGACCAGCATTTCTACAAAGAAGAAGTGGCGAGTCGAAAAGATGAATGTTTTCTCCTCCACGAATAAGAATATCCGAAATTTTTGGAGTTACATATGCTCTCTTTCCGTTGTCAAAGCAACACTTAAGAATGTCGTTTCTTTCACTACCTGGAATGTCACATATAATTGCACCGTCATAATATTTAATGCGGCTTTCAATTCTCTCCATTCCCTCTTCAAGTTTTATTGCTTCGCAAATTTGGAACTGATCATCTCTTACAGACATTTTTCTTACAAGGTTAGTAGCAGATTTACTACCATAAACTACTACAAGTCTATAAGGTGGATATAGTTTCTTGTAAATCTTTGTTCCAATAATTGCCCATACTTCTACAATAATAAATTGAATCAGCAGAAGTAAAATAATATAGCCAAGATTAATAAGATGTCTAGCTACGAGACTCATTACTACATACATAAGTACGTCTACAATAACTGTTGTCAACATTTGAGAGTAAACAATATCTGAAACCTTGTAGAATCCAATTTTAAGAGCACCATATATTCGTGAGAAAATATATTGCATAATGAAATAGAGTAAAACAATAAGGTAATTACCTCTGGTATCAAAAGCCCAAATAATATCCTTATTAATTTCAATCCAAACAAATGCAAAAACTACTGTCAAGGATACCAAAACAATCATTGACATAAAGAAGGTTAAAACCTTGTTAAATTCTTCACTTGTCTTTTTTTGTTTCATACGCAAACTCCAAAATCAACAAATTGTTCTATTATTATACTTTGTTTCAAAGAATAAGTCTATATTTTTATTTGGAAACAACGTAACTACGTTGTTTGTCATTCTGAAACTGAGAATTCACAGCCACAAAAGTCCTGTCTGTAAAGGTTATATACTTTACTCAGTTCTACTGACT
>DCGS01000096.1:11277-11600 GCA_002314645.1 Ruminococcaceae bacterium UBA1772 | reverse complement strand
GAGGCTACTGGACAAACTCTTGAGCCTATGGAAATCCTTGCTGTTGAAGTACCAGAAGACTATGTTGGTGCTGTAATTGAGAAACTCGGCTCAAGAAAAGCTGAGCTTACAAATATGGTTGTACACGACGGCGGTGCAACACACCTTGAATTCTCAGTTCCTTCTCGTGGACTTATTGGTTATAGAAGCGAGTTCTTAACAGATACAAACGGTAACGGTATTATGAACCAACTCTTTGATGGATATCAGCCATACAAGGGTGACATTCAGACAAGAGAAAGAGGTTCTATCATAGTTCATGAAACTGGTGAAACATCAGGTTA
>DCGS01000096.1:6687-11088 GCA_002314645.1 Ruminococcaceae bacterium UBA1772 | reverse complement strand
CCTCCAACAAACATGAGTCTTGAGCAGTGCATGGAATTCATTTCAGATGATGAACTCCTTGAAGTAACACCAGATTCTCTTCGTCTTCGTAAGACAATCCTTGCAAAGGAACAGAGAATGAAGGCACAGTACAGAAATAAATAATTAAAATAAAAAGCTCGAATGGATGACCATTCGAGCTTTCTTTTTATCTTTCAAATTTTCCTGACTTTCCGCCATCTTTAAAAAGAAGGAAACACTCATTTATTTCCATTCCTCTATCTACTGCCTTGCACATATCATAAATTGTTAGGGCCGCAACATTTGCTGCTGTAAGAGCTTCCATTTCAACACCAGTTTTGTAGGTGCAAGAAACTGTTGCAAGTATTTTTACCTGTGTTTCTGAAATTGGTTCAAGCTCTACTGTAATTTTCTCAAGTGGAAGTGGATGACACATAGGAATGAGTTCATGTGTTTTCTTAGCTGCCATAATACCAGCAATTCGTGCACAAGAGAATACATCGCCCTTTTTCACTTTTCCATCTTTTATGAGTTCAAGTGTTTCAGGCTTCATTGTTACTACTGCCTGTGCTGTGGCTGTGCGCTTAGTGAAGGCTTTGTCGCCTACGTCTACCATTCTTGCGGCACCTTTTTCATCAATATGTGTTAATTCCATGTTTCATAGCCTCCAAGTCTTTCGAGTCTATTCTTAAATTCCTCTGTATCAAGAACTTTAATGAAATCTTGAACCTTCTTTGTTTCATATGCGTCCTCATCTATAAGGAGATCATATTCTTCGTTACAAACAGGAATGAAATCAAGGTCATATGTCTTTGCAGCTGAATAAATTCCAAGACCAGCATCTGCTGAACCAGTTGCAATTTGTGCTGCAACAGAGGTATGAGTAAATTCTTCTCTTTCATAGCCATAAATGTCTTCAGGCTTCATACCATTTTCTTTAATAAGGTAGTCGCAAAGAATACGCGTACCAGAACCCTTTTGACGGTTGACGTAAGAAATATCATCTCTTGCCATATCCTTAAAGTTCTGAATATTCTTAGGATTACCCTTTGCAACCATAATTCCTTGAATACGCTTTACACCCTTAACGAGCTTTACACCACCGTTTGGGAAATGCTTTGCAATATATGAATTGTTATACTCACCTGTCTCTTCGTCAAGAAGATGGATGGCACCCATTTGTGCTTCCTTACGTTTAATGGCCATAATGGCACCCATACTTCCAACGTGTGAAGAAGAAACAACGCTTTCTGGATTATCAATTCTTAAAATATCTGTAATTTCATCTATTATTGGGTCATGACTTCCAATAATTGTAAGCGTTCTATCAAGTTCAGCCTTTGGTCTTAGAAGCTGAACTCTTACTTTGTCTCCAGCCTCGTATCCTTCACAGTCTTGTGGAACATCTATAATGCCATCAGCTTTAACGAAGGATGTAACTACACCCGCTCCACGAGAAAGTGGAACTGCTGTATATGTTCCATCTGAAGAAAGACCAAGACGAACACGAATGAACTCTCTATATTTAAGAGGAGAAGTCATAATACGTGTAATTGTAGCTTCAATTTCTTCTGTTTCATGAAGGTTTCTTCCTGTCATGTGTTCAACAACAGGCTTCATAATCTGCTCAAGAACAATAATGCCTGAAACAGGATATCCAGGAACGCCTAAGATTGGCTTATCCTTAGCGTAGCCTAAAATTGCAGGCTTGCCTGGTTTTATTGCAATACCATGATAAAGAACTTCACCTACAGTACTTACAGCAAGAGAAGAGTAGTCGTCTCTACCTGCTGAAGATCCAGCATTAATAATTACAGCGTCGCACTCTTCGACAGCCTTTTTCATTGTGTTTATGATATCTTCTTTTATATCCTTAACAATAGGATATGTCTTAGGCTCTGCACCCCAGCTCTTAAGAATACCGCTGAAGATTGTAGAGTTGAATTCAATAATGTCACCAGGCTTTGGATCTGTACAAGGTGGAACAATTTCATCTCCTGTTGGAATGATACCAATTACAGGAGGCTTTACAACATCTACAGTTAAAACGCCGCCAGCAAGCATTGCGCCAAGTGCTGCAGGTTTGATTTCTGTATATGAAGGAAGAATCATATCTCCTGCACAAACGTCTTCGCCTATTTGGCGGACATGCTGCCAAGGCACTGCTGCAGTATAGAGAAGAACATCTTCTCCGTCTCTTACTACGTCTTCAATCATTACAACAGAGTCTGTGCCTTCTGGCATTGGGTCACCAGTGTCAACCTGTACAAAATCACCTTGGTGAAGGCGAACTGGTGTAGTCTCTGTTGCGCCGAATGTAATGTTGGCCATAAGAGCAATGCCGTCCATTGCAGATGCGTTGTAATGAGGCGCACAAATATGTGCATAGATGGCATTTGCAGTAACTCTACCACATGCTTCAAAAACAGGAACTGTTTCTGTCTGTGGCTTAAGACCGTTCTTCATGAGTACAGTAATATACTCATTTACTGCATTGTCGAGTGGTTCGTTTGTTAAATACTCGTATTTCATAACTCTACTCCGTTAGAAAAGTTCTATTTCTACTTCTTCATCCTGTGAAAGTCCTTCACAGTCTCTAGCAATTCTAATATAACCGTCTGAATCTGAAAGAACGCTAATTAAACCTGACTTTGCATATACAGGCTCTGCCATTGTTCTTCCATTTTCATTTTTCATCTTAATACCCATACACTCTTCTCTTCCGTGGTTACAAGGAATTGAAAGAGTAAGATTTGCATTTTTCTTGTTATATAAATCCGTATTGTTCGCTCCAGTCATATTCTTTATGAGTGGCTTTACAAACAAATTAAATACATAATATGCTGCAAGTGGATGTCCTGGAAGACCAAAGCCTGGCTTTCCGTTTACATTGCCAAGGATTGTAGGCTTACCAGGCTTAATAGCAATACCGTGGAAAAGGACCTCGCCAATTTTATCAAGAACCTTGAATGTTGAATCCTTAACCCCTACAGAGCTTCCGCCTGATACAATTACCATGTCGCTTTCAGAGAAGGCCTTTGTCATTACGCTTTCAAGAAGTGGAAGATTATCTTTTACAATTCCAATCTTTCTGTATTCACAACCAAGTTCTTCCAATGCGGCACAAATTGTGAAAGAATTTATATCTCTTACCTCTGCGCCCTTTGGCGATTCAGTCACGTCAACAAGCTCATCTCCTGTTGAAATAACGGAAATTACTGGCTTCTTATATACAGGCACCTTGTCATATCCTAAAGCTGCAAGCACACCAATATGTCGAGCGGCAAGCTTTGTCCCCTTATGAAGCACAGCCTGTCCAACCTTTACGTCATCCCCAATGAAGGTGACGTGTTGTCCAGGAGCAGAAGGCTTAAGCATGGCACGAGTTCCGTCGCCATAGTTCTCTGAATATTCAATCATTACCATGGCATCGGCTCCAGCTGGAAGTTCTCCACCTGTTGGAACATATGCACACTCATCCTTACCAATTTCAAAGGTTGGAGCTTCTCCCATAAGAACCTCACCCTTGAAATTTAGGATGGCTGGGATTGAATCGCTGCAGCCGAAGGTGTTCTGTGCTTTTACGGCAAAGCCGTCAACCGTTGAACGATTAAAACTTGGAACATTCTCCGTAGACACAATGTCTATAGCTAAAATTCTACCTACGGAACTCAGTATTTCAACGTCTTCAGTATTCATTTTTATTTGACCGAAGGTGTCAAAGATTATTTCCTCGGCCTCACTTGAAGTCTTTACTGTAAGCATATTACTTTCTTGCGCACTCAGATGCTTCTCCTATAAGAATTTCAATACCATGACGAAGCTCATCAATGATGTATTCAAGGCTTTCAGTTACAGCCTTTGGGCTACCTGGCATGTTAATTACTAAAGTCTGCTTTCTAATTCCTGCTTCCGCACGAGAGAGCATTGCGCGCTTTGTAATTGTCATTGAGTATGCGCGCATTGCTTCAGGAATACCTGGAACACGTCTTGCACATACTGCACGTGTTGCTTCTGGTGTTACATCTCTTTCAGAGAAACCTGTACCACCTGTTGTGAAAATTACATTTGCAATGTTTTCGTCTGCAATTCTCTTGATTTCCTTGCAGAGTATGTCAAAGTCATCTGGGACAACCTTGTACTCAACTACTTCATAACCCTTTGGTTCAATAATCTTTTGGATGGCAGGACCTGAAAGATCCTCTCTTTCTCCTTTTGAACCCTTGTCTGATGCAGTAATAATTGCTGCTCTAATAATGTTTTCTGCCATAAATTTCTCCTCTCAGCCGCCTATTTTAGACATGCCTTTTTCTTCTATATTGTCTGCTTCCTTATAGTCATTAAACGTGTGCTGTCTTGGTTTATGTTGGACAGCTTCTACTATTGCACTCTTTATTTCCT